>DATGHJ010000372.1:0-10137 GCA_035308085.1 Trinickia sp.
GCGCCTGTGTGCTGTTCGTGCGGCGTTTGCTACCAGCGCGCGTTAAAGGCCCGCCGCAATTCGTCGAGCGCGGCTTCGTCGAGCGGCGCGGGCTTCGGGTCGGACATCAGCCACAAGCGCGCGGTCTCCTCGAGTTCTTCGAGCGTGAACGACGCCTGCGAGACGGACGGCCCCCAGACCACCGGGCCGAGCCGCTCGAGCAGCACGCCGCGCACGTTCGGTGCGAGTGCCGCGACTTCCTCCGCGATCTGCGGATCGCCGGGCCGCCGGTAGCGAATCAGCGGCACGTGGCCGACTTTCATGACGTAGTACGGCGTGATCGGTGGCAGCACATCGGTGTCGCGCCAGACGCCGTGCAGCGTCAGTGCGACGAGATGTGTCGCATGCGTATGGACGATGCCGCGCGCCTCGGTGTTGTTCGCGTAGATGCCGCGATGCAGCGCGAGCGTTTTCGACGGCTTGCCGCCCGACACGGCGTTGCCCGCGAGATCGACTTTCGCGATCTCGGCGGGGTCGAGCCGGCCGAGGCACGCGTCGGTTGGCGTGATCAGCCAGCCGTCGGCAAGCCGCGCGCTGATGTTGCCGGCACTGCCGAGCGCATGGCCGCGCGCATAAAGGCTCGCGCCGACGGTGCAGATCTCTTCGCGCAGCTTCGCTTCGCTTCGGTCGACGGCTTGCATCACGCAGCTCCGCTAAGACGGCGCAGTGCTTTGTCGAAGAAATCGACGGCGCCGAAGTTGCCGGATTTGAGCGCGAGAGCGAGCGGCTCCCCGCCGATGGTGACCGTGGCCGGCACGCCCGGATCGATCTGCGCGCCGATGACGAGCGCCTGCACGCGCAGCGCCTGCACGATGGCGCCCGACGTCTCGCCGCCCGCGACGACGAACTTGCGCACGCCAAGTTCGTGCAGCCCGCGCGCGATCGAGGCGAGCGCGGCCTCCACGATTTCGCCTGCGTGCGAGATACCGAGCGCCTGCTGCACGCGCTTCACCTCTTCGGGTGTCGCGCTCGCGTAGATCAGCACCGGCTGCGGATGCGCGCCGGCCAGGTACTCGCGCGCAAATGCGAGCGCGGCCTCGACGACCGGCTCGCCGCGCGCGAGCGCGAGCGGATCGATGCGGAAGTGCGGCTTGCCGGAGCCGCGCCAGGCCGTGACCTGCGCGTTCGTCGCCGCCGACGCGCTGCCCGCCAGCACGGCCGACAACCCGCCGACCGCCGGCACGCTGGCCGCGTCGCCGTGCTTCGCCAGGAGGCCGGCGCGCTGGAAGTTGCCGGGCAGGCCAAGCGCGATGCCTGAGCCGCCGGTGATGAGCGGCAGGTCGGCGCACGCTTCGCCGAGCACGCGCAGATCGTCGTCCGTGAGCGCATCGGCGATCGCGATGCGCACGTCCTCGGCACGCAGCGCGGCGATCCGCGCGCGCACGGCCGCGACGCCTTGCGCGACCGTGTCGAAGCGGATCAGCCCGACCTTCGAGTTCGTCTGCTTCTGCAGCACGCGCACGAGATTCGCGTCGGCCATCGGCGTGAGCGGGTGCTTCTCCATGCCCGATTCGTTGAGCAACGTGTCGCCGACGAACAAGTGCCCGCGGTACAGCGTGCGCCCGTTCTCCGGAAAGACCGGGCAGGCGATCGTGAAGCCGCGGTCGTCGCCGATCGCGAGGGCGTCGAGCAGCGCATCCGCGACGGGACCGATGTTGCCCGCATCCGTCGAGTCGAATGTCGAGCAGTATTTAAAGAAGAATTGACGGCAACCTTGTCCGCGCAACCAGGCAAGCGCCTTTTGCGACTGTGCGACCGCATTGGCGGCGAGGATCGTGCGCGACTTCAGCGCGACGACGAGCGCGTCGGCCGCGATGCGCTCGGACGACGCGGGCACGCCGATCGTCTGCACGGTGCGCATGCCGTTGCGCACGAGCATGTTGGCGAGATCGGTGGCGCCGGTGAAATCGTCGGCGATGCAGCCGAGGAGCGGCCGCGGACTGCTGTAGGAAGTACTCATCAAGAGGGAGCTCGCGAAATCAGTGACCGGGCGGCAGATCGATGCCGGGGAAAATCTTGATGACGGCGGAATCGTCCTCGCCGCCGTGGCCGGCGCGCGACGCCTGACCCCACGGCGCCCAGGCCGACCACTCCGATGTTTCTCGACATATCAGTTGTCCTCTGAAGAATGGTCCCCTCACCGCGCGCGCCGGCTGCGGCGCGGACGGGATCGCTAGCAAATGCCGGCTTCCGCGAGACGGCGGGCGGCGTTGAACATGTGCGTGCGCGCGGCGTTGCGCGCGGCCAGCGGGTCGCCCGCGCGGATCGCCGCGGCAATCGCCGCGTGTTCCTCGCGCACCTGTCGCGAGAAGTCTTCGCGGCGTGCCTCGTTGCGGCGCGTGACGGCCACGCCTGCTTCGAGATACTGATTGAGGAACGCGAGCGTCTTCAGGAAATAGGGATTGCCGGTGGCCTCGGCGACCGAGCGGTGGAACGCGACGTCTTCGGCGACGCCGTCACGGCCTTCGGCGACCGCGACGTCGATTTGGGCGAGGGCGGCATCGATCACGGCCAGGTCGGCGCCGGTGCGATGCATCGCGGCCTCCGACGCCACTTCCGCCTCGATCGCACGGCGCAGCGCGAGGATCTGCAGCACGGATTCGCCGTCGGCCACCGCTGCGTAGTCGATGCGCAGCGGACGAACGCCGTTCTTGCCGGCGATGAAGACGCCGCTGCCCTGACGCGCCTCAACCACGCCTTCGTTCTTCAAGCGCGAGATCGCTTCGCGGATCACGGTGCGGCTGACACCGAACTCCTGCGACAGCACCGCTTCGGACGGCAGCTTGCCCGTGTCGGCGAAGCTGCCTTTTTCGATCTGCGCGAGCAGTTGCTGCGCGACGGAGTCGCTCATCGCGCGGGCAGGGATTTTTTCGAACATGTCGCATAGCTGTCAGGTTGTGTGGTTATCATACAAGTCGAGCGTGCACGCTGTATTAGTGAGAACCCTGATGACTCAAGGCCGCGGACAGCGGCGAGCCTCAGCATTGCCGCCTGGGCAAAGCTGTCAATACACGCCGCCAACTCCGGCGAAATTCTCGTCGCAGACCTTCTCGTCGCCTTGGGCATCTCCGCCGTGCTTCTCGCGGAACATGACCGGCGGCACGCCAAACTGCTTCCTGAACTCCCGCCCCAAGTGCGAGGCGTCGGAAAACCCGCAAGTCGACGCGATATCAGCCACTGTCCGGTCTGAACTCGTCAGCAGCCAAGCCGCCGTACGCAGCCGCACTTGCTTCGCAAACGCCTGCGGGCTCTTGCCGGTCTCAGCCTTGAAGAGCCGCTCCAACTGACGCGGCGACAAATCGAGCTTGCACGCGAGCTCCTCGAGCGGCAGCGAGCGCCCGACATGCTGTTCCATCAGCAGAATCGCGCGCTTCACCTTCGGATGCGTCGCGGGCTCGAGCCCCGGCGGATGCGGTTGCGGCGCATTGCCCTTTTGCATCTCGCCGACGAGCAGGATGCGCAGCGCCTTTTGCACCGTCGCGTGCTCGAAGTGGCGCAGCAGAATCGCCGCCGCGACGTCGATCGACGCGCGCCCGCCCGAACACGTGATGCGCCGCCGGTCGATCACGAAGAGGCGGTCGGCGATCAGCGTATCCGTGCTGACCGTCGGAAATCGTTCGACGAAATCCCAGTAGTGAAACCAGCTCACGCAGATGCGGTGACCGTCGAGCACGCCCGCGCGCATCAGCGCGAACACGCCTGTGCAGATGCCGACCAGGGTCGTGTTGCCGCGCGCGGCGTGCTGGATGAAGCGCAGCGTCTCGTCGCTCGCCTGCGGACCGGAGTGCAGCAGGCCGCCGACGACGACGACGTAGTCGAACGGCTCGGCCTTATCAAACGCTTCGAACGTTTCCCAGGGCGTCACCTGGATCCCGCAGCTCGCGCGCACGGGCGCGAGCGTGTCGCCGATCACGCTCCATGAGCAGCGCACGGGCTTGCTGTAGTCGCCTTCGTCGGCGGACAGGCGCAGCATGTCGACAAAGCCCGAAAACGCCGTCAGCGTGAAATTCGGCAACAGCACGATGCCGAAGCGGATACGCGCTTTCGGCGTGGTGTCGGCGGTGGTCAGCGGTGGCGAGTCGGCGAGTTTCATGCGGGTGTGTCGGGCGGTGTCGGGCGGTGTCCGGCGGAGTCGCGGCTTGCGGCCGCCACGCTTCGAGCGTCGCCGATCGCCGGGGGCCCCGCTTGTGCTTTTCCGCCTCAAACCATCGGCGAAACGCATTTCAGCGCCACGTGCGAGCGGGTGTGGCGGCGGCATCCCACGTCGATGCCGTTTTTGTTCTATCTGCGGATTTTACGCTTTGGTGTACTGGCGCCAAGTCACAAACGATGAGGCAGCCAAGCATGAACGTCAGCATCTTCGATCTGTTCAAGATCGGCATTGGACCGTCGAGCTCACATACGGTCGGGCCGATGATCGCCGCGTGCCGGTTCGCGTCGCACGTCGAGGATACGAACCTGCTCGGCTTCGTGCGGCGCGTCAAAGTCGAGCTGTATGGCTCGCTCGGCGCGACCGGCAAGGGGCACGGCACCGACAAGGCGGTGTTGCTCGGGCTCGAAGGTCATCTGCCCGATGCGATCGACCCTGACCTGATCGAGCCGCGTCTCGCCGAGATTCGTCGCGACAAGTCGCTGCGTCTCCTGAGCCAGCACGCGATCCGCTTCGACGCGAAGGAGGACGTCGCCTTCTATCGCAAGCTGATGACCGGCACGGCCGTTGTGCATCCGAACGGGATGCGCTTCCAGGCGTTCGACGAGCACGGCCAGTTGCTCGTCGAGAAAGAGTATTACTCGGTGGGCGGCGGCTTCGTCGTCAACCGCGAGGGCGATCGTGTGAACGGCGCGCGCTCTGGCGGCGAGGTGCCGTATCCGTTTCGTACCGGCGACGACCTGCTGCGCCAATGCCGTGCGAGCGGCAAATCGATTGCGCAGGTAGCGTTCGCGAACGAATGTGCGTCGCGCTCGCCCGAGGAAGTGCGCGAGGGTTTGCTCGCGATCTGGCGCACGATGGCCGCTTGCGTCGAGCGCGGCTGCAAGGCGCAGGGCAACCTGCCGGGCCCGATGGGTGTGAAGCGCCGCGCGGCCGAGCTTTCCAGGAATCTTCGGACACGCTCCGAAGAATCGCTGCGCGATCCGCTTTCGATGCTCGACTGGGTCAATCTCTACGCGATGGCCGTCAACGAAGAAAACGCCGCGGGCGGGCGCGTCGTCACCGCGCCGACCAATGGCGCCGCCGGCGTGATTCCCGCCGTGCTGCACTATTACGTGAAGTTCGTGCCGGGCTCGAACGAGAGCGGCATCGTCGACTTCCTGCTGACCGCCGCCGCCATCGGCATCATCTACAAGGAAACGGCGTCGATTTCGGGCGCGGAAGTGGGCTGCCAGGGCGAGGTGGGCGTGGCGTGCTCGATGGCCGCCGCCGCATTGGCCGCCGTGATGGGCGGCACGGCGGACCAGGTCGAGAACGCCGCCGAGATCGGCATGGAGCACAACCTCGGCATGACCTGCGATCCCGTAGGCGGGCTCGTGCAGATTCCCTGCATCGAGCGCAACGCGATGGGCGCGGTCAAGGCGCTCAATGCGTCGCGGATGGCGCTCAAGGGCGACGGTCATCACTACGTGTCGCTCGATTCCGTCATCAAGACGATGCGAGAGACCGGCGCCGACATGAAGACGAAATACAAGGAGACGTCGCGCGGCGGACTCGCCGTGAACGTCATCGAATGTTGATGAGAACCACCACCACCACGCTTAACGCTTCAGGACTTAAGCCATGAGCCGCTATTCGATATTCAGTTTGTTGCGCAACGGGTTGTCGTATCACGAGAACTGGGAGCGTCAATGGAGAAGCCCCGAGCCCAAGCGCGAGTACGACGTGGTGATCGTCGGCGGCGGCGGGCACGGACTTGCCACGGCGTACTACCTCGCCAAAGAGCACGGCGTGCGCAACATCGCCGTGGTCGAGAAAGGCTGGATCGGCGGCGGCAATACCGCCCGCAACACGACGATCGTGCGCTCGAACTATCTGTGGGACGAATCGGCGGCGCTCTACGAGAAGGCGATGAAGCTCTGGGAAGGGCTTGCGCAGGATCTCAACTACAACGTGATGTTCAGTCAGCGCGGCGTGATGAATCTCGCTCACACGCTGCAGGACGTGCGCGATACCGAGCGGCGCGTGAACGCGAACCGTCTGAACGGTGTCGATGCGGAGTTCCTGACGCCCGCGCAGATCAAGGAAATCGAGCCGACGATCAATCTCGACAGCCGCTATCCGGTGCTTGGCGCATCGATTCAGCGGCGCGGCGGCGTCGCGCGGCACGATGCGGTGGCCTGGGGCTTCGCGCGTGGCGCGGATGCGCGCGGCGTCGACATCATCCAGAACTGCCAGGTCACCGGCATTCGCCGCGAAAACGGCGCGGTGACAGGCGTCGAAACCGTGAAGGGCTTCATCAAGGCGAAGAAAGTGGCGGTGGTCGCGGCAGGCAACACGACGACGCTCGCCGACATGGCCGGCATCCGCCTGCCGCTCGAAAGCCATCCGCTGCAAGCGCTCGTGTCGGAGCCGATCAAGCCGGTCGTCAACACCGTCGTGATGTCGAACGCGGTGCACGCGTACATCAGCCAGTCCGACAAGGGTGACCTCGTGATCGGCGCGGGCATCGATCAATACACGGGCTTCGGTCAGCGCGGCAGCTTTCAGATCATCGAAGGCACGCTGCAGGCGATCGTCGAGATGTTCCCGGTGTTCTCGCGGGTGCGGATGAACCGGCAGTGGGGGGGCATCGTCGACGTGTCGCCCGATGCGTGCCCGATCATCAGCAAGACCGACGTGAAGGGCCTTTACTTCAACTGCGGTTGGGGCACGGGCGGCTTCAAGGCGACGCCGGGCTCGGGCTGGGTGTTCGCGCACACGATCGCCCACGATGCGCCGCATCCGCTCAACGCGCCGTTCTCGCTCGACCGCTTCTACACCGGCCATCTGATCGACGAACACGGCGCGGCGGCCGTGGCCCATTAACTCAACGCGCAAACGGAGAAACCTATGCTGCTGATCGAATGCCCGTGGTGCGGACCGCGTGCCGAATCCGAATTCTCATGCGGGGGCGAGGCGGACATCGCGCGTCCGCTCGACACCGACAAGCTCACCGACCGCGAATGGGGCGACTACCTCTTCATGCGCAAGAACCCGCGCGGCGTGCATCGCGAGCAATGGTTGCATACGCAAGGATGCCGCCGCTGGTTCATGGCGACGCGCGATACGGTGAGTTACGAAATCCAGGGATATCAACGATTCCCGACGCAAGCCGAGGCCGCCGCGAAAATTGCCGCGAGTCACACCGGCAACGCAGCACAAGAGGGCAAGCAAAAATGAGCCAAAAAGACCGCCTCGGTTCCGGTGGCAGGATCAATCGCGCGATCCCGCTCACGTTTACGTTCAACGGCAAGACATATCAGGGCTATCAGGGAGATACGCTCGCGTCGGCGCTGCTCGCCAATGGCGTGCACTTCGTCGCGCGAAGCTGGAAGTACCACCGGCCGCGCGGCATCGTGACGGCGGGTGTCGAAGAGCCGAACGCCGTCGTGCAGCTCGAGCGCGGCGCGTACACGGTGCCGAATGCGCGCGCGACCGAAATCGAGCTGTATCAGGGGCTAGTCGCGACGAGCGTCAACGCCGAGCCGTCGATCGAGCACGACCGCATGGCCGTCAATCAGAAGATCGCGCGCTTCATTCCGGCGGGCTTCTACTACAAGACGTTCATGTGGCCGCGCAAATGGTGGCCAAAGTACGAAGAGAAGATCCGCGAAGCGGCGGGCTTGGGCAAGGCGCCCGATGCGGGCGATGCGGACCGCTACGACAAGTGCTACGCGCATTGCGACGTGCTCGTCGTCGGCGGCGGGCCGGCGGGGCTGGCCGCTGCGCATGCGGCCGGCGCTGCGGGGGCGCGCGTGATCTTGGTTGACGATCAGCGCGAACTCGGCGGCAGCCTCTTGTCGTGCAAAGCGGAGATCGACGGCAAGCCGGGCCTGCAATGGGTCGAGAAGATCGAAGCGGCGCTCTTGCAGATGCCCGACGTGAAGATCCTCTCGCGCAGCACGGCGTTCGGCTATCAGGACCACAACCTCGTCACCGTCGTGCAGCGCTTGACCGACCATCTGCCGGTGTCGATGCGCAAGGGCACGCGCGAGCTGATGTGGAAGGTGCGCGCGAAACGCGTGATTCTCGCGACCGGCGCGCACGAGCGTCCGCTCGTGTTCGGCAACAACGACCTGCCGGGCGTCATGCTGGCGTCGGCGGTGTCGACGTATGTCCATCGCTTCGGCGTGTTGCCGGGGCGCGAAGCGGTCGTGTTCACGAACAACGACGACGGTTATCAATGCGCGCTCGATCTCAAGGCTTGCGGGGCGAAGGTGAGCGTAGTCGACCCGCGTCCGCAAGGCAACGGAACGTTGCCGAACGCGGCGCGCAGACAAGGCGTGAAGGTGTTGAACGGCGCGGTGGTGACCGAAGCGCGCGGCAAGTTGCGAGTGGCGTCGGCGGAAGTGGCGTCGTTTGCGAACGGCAAGGTCGGCGCCGACCAAACGAGCCTGCCGTGCGATCTGCTTGCGATGTCGGGAGGCTGGAGCCCGGTGCTGCATCTGTTCGCGCAATCGGGCGGCAAGGCGCACTGGAACGATCAGAAAGCGTGCTTCGTGCCGGGCAAGGCGATGCAGGCCGAGTGCAGCATCGGCGCGGCGGCGGGCGAGTTCGGTCTCGCACGCGGCTTGCGCTTCGCGGTCGATGCGGGCGTCGAGGCGGCGAAGGCGGTCGGCTGCAAGGCTGAGCGGCCGGCGGCGCCGCGCGTCGCCGAGATCAACGAGACGCCGTTGCTGCCGCTGTGGCTCGTCGGCAGCCGCGAGGCCGCGCCGCGCGGGCCGAAGCAGTTCGTCGACTTCCAGAACGATGTGTCGGCGGCCGATATCCTGCTCGCCGCGCGCGAAGGCTTCGAATCGGTCGAGCACGTCAAGCGCTACACGGCGATGGGCTTCGGCACCGATCAAGGCAAGCTCGGCAACATCAACGGCATGGCGATTCTCGCGCAGGCGCTCGGCAAGACGATTCCCGAAACCGGCACGACGACGTTCCGCCCGAACTACACGCCTGTTTCGTTCGGCGCGTTCGCAGGCCGCGAAGTCGGCGACTTCCTCGATCCGATCCGCAAGACCTGCATCCACGAGTGGCACGCCGAGCACGGCGCGATGTTCGAAGATGTCGGCAACTGGAAGCGGCCTTGGTACTACCCGAAAAACGGCGAGGACCTGCACGCGGCGGTGGCGCGCGAATGTCTGGCGGTGCGCAATGGTGTTGGCATTCTCGATGCGTCGACGCTCGGCAAGATCGACATCCAGGGCCCCGATGCCGCGCAACTGCTGAACTGGGTCTACACGAACCCTTGGAGCAAGCTCGAGGTCGGCAAGTGCCGCTATGGGCTCATGCTCGACGAAAACGGCATGGTGTTCGACGACGGCGTGACGGTGCGCCTCGCCGATCACCACTATCTGATGACGACCACCACGGGCGGCGCGGCGCGCGTGCTCACGTGGCTCGAACGCTGGCTGCAGACCGAGTGGCCGAATCTGCGAGTGCGTCTCGGGTCGGTGACCGACCATTGGGCGACGTTCGCGGTGGTCGGCCCGAAGAGCCGCAAGGTGCTGCAGAAAGTGTGCGGCGATATCGACTTCGCGAACGCGGCGTTCCCGTTCATGACGTATCGCGAAGGGACCGTTGCCGGCGTCGCGGCGCGCGTGATGCGCATCAGCTTCTCGGGCGAACTGGCCTATGAGGTCAACGTGCCCGCGAACGTCGGGCGCGCCGTGTGGGAAGCGCTGATGGCCGCGGGCGACGAGTTCGGCATCACGCCCTACGGCACGGAAACGATGCACGTGCTGCGCGCGGAGAAGGGCTACATCATCGTCGGCCAGGACACCGACGGTTCGATCACGCCGTTCGATCTCGGCATGGGCGGGCTCGTCGCGAAATCGAAGGACTTCCTCGGCAGGCGCTCGCTTACGCGCTCGGATACGGCGAAGGAGGGGCGCAAGCAACTGGTCGGCTTGCTG
>DATGHJ010000373.1:0-3793 GCA_035308085.1 Trinickia sp.
TTGCGTCGCCGTGCCCGGCGTCGGCGCGATTTGCGCCAATGCGGCGGCGGGAAGCGCGCTGAGCACCGACACGGCGGCAAACGCAAACGCGCCCGCGCCACGCGCGAGCGAGCGCCGCCGTTCGCGCGTTTGCCCACTCGCCGATTTCCTCGCCGCGGTTGCCGTCTCCGCAACCGCAACCACCATCCCTCGGCACCCGGAATACACCAGGCGGTAGTTGTTCTTGTTCATCGCTCATGCGCCAGACATTTTTAGCGCACGAACGATAGCCGGAATAATTAATGGGAAATCGTTTTACATATCAAAGCGTTAGCATCAAACAACAAAAGCGCAGAATCGGATTTGTCCGATTGCCATCAACAAGCAAAAAACGATTCACGCTACCGCAACCCCACCCTCAACCCCAACACCTGCCGCGCGATCGCGAGATACCGGTCGGCCGTATCCTGCAACGTGAGCCCAGCGAGCGGCCGCACCGCGCGCGGCTGCTGCAACGCCTCGGCGAGCGCGCGGCCATAGACCTCGGCATCGGCCGTATCGACGAGCCGCACGCTCGGAAAGCTGCCCGCGAAGCTGAACGCCGGAATCGCATTGGCGACGACCGGAATCCCCGACGCCAATGCCTCCAGAAAACCGATGCTGTGCGCCTCGAAACTCGACGGCATCGCAAACGCACTCGACGCGCACAGGATCTCGGCGACGTTCGAACGCGGCCCGGCCACCTCGACGCGCGAACCGATCCCCAGTTCGCTGACGAGCGAAACGACTTCCGCGTGATAGGCGGCGTCCTCGAGCACGCCGCACAGCAAGAGTCGCGCGTCGGGCTCGAGCTCGAGCACGCGCTTGAACGCGCGCACAGTGTCGAGGTGATTCTTCTCGCGGATATAGCGGCCGATCTGCACGATGCGCTTGCTGTCGTTCGCGGGACTGCGCGCCGGCATGCGACCCATGTTCGTCGCAAAGCGCGACGTGTCGACCCCATTGGGTACAACGATGAGCGACGGATGCTCGCCGATCTCCTTCAAGTAGTCGTCGACGTTTTTCTGCGAGACGCCGATCACCGCCTTTGCCCGCGACGACAGCAGCCGCTCTGCGCGTTGCAGGACGTTGGAATCCTTGAAGTCGTTCACGCCCGAGTGCATGACCCAGACGATCGGCACGGAAAGCGGCAACGCCCGCACGTAGAGCGCGGGAATGGTGGAGTGCGCGAAGATGATGTCGGGCTTGAACCGGCGAATCGCTCGATACAGAAAGAGGAGCTTGCCGATGCGCGAGTAGGTCCGCGTCGGAAAGAGGCAGGTCACGCCCTGTGCCGCGAGCTCGCTGCTGGCAGGCTCGAAGTCACCGTGTTGCGGCAGCAGCGACGCCAGACAGACGCTATGACCGCTTCGTTGATGGCCAATCGCGATCCCCTTGGCCAGCATTTCCGCGCCGGACAGCCGTGGCGCAAGAACGAGTTGCAGAATTCGCATTATGAGTCCCCGGGTCTTCCCACTCCTTTACGTCAAGCACGTGCAATGCCAGTACGAACCCGTCCGCTCGCACGGCGCGCCGGTTAGGCAAATACGCCACCTGCTGCCAGCGTCAGCAGGCCTCCTAAGGTAACGCCACCTGCATAAACGACGCCCGCCATCTGATAGTACAAATCGGCCGGAGAGCGTGGCGTTTCGCGCCGGTCGCGGTCGTGTCGCGGAATCGGCACTATTTGAGTAACCGCATTGTAAGAACGCACACGGAAACACCTTTATTCCGGGGCACGCCCGACGCTGCGCTGCGGCATGGCCGCGCTTTTGCGACAATGTCGCACTTTGTTCCTGTTTCATCCTACTCAACGCGGCTTTCGCCAGCCGATTTTTGCGCATGCCTCATATCGATCTGATGTATTCGGCCTCCGGTCTCGGCGTCGGCTTTCTGGTCGGCCTGACCGGCGTCGGCGGCGGTTCGCTGATGACGCCGCTGCTCGTGCTGCTGTTCGGCGTGCATCCGGCCACCGCGGTCGGCACCGACCTGCTGTATGCGGCCGCGACCAAGGCCACCGGCACGCTGGTGCACGGCCTCAAGGGCTCGATCGACTGGCAGGTGACGGGACGCCTCGCCGCGGGCAGCGTGCCCGCTGCCGCCGTCACGCTATGGTTGCTGCACCGCTACGGCATGAACTCGCACGGCGCGACGACGCTGATTCAGACAGTGCTCGGCGTCGCGTTGCTGGTCACATCGGTCGCGCTCATCTTCAGGCCGAAGCTGGCCGCGTTCGCCGCGCGCCATGCGAGCGCGCCCGCGCCGCTGCGCACCGCCCTTCTCACTGCGCTGACGGGCGCCGTGCTCGGCGTGCTCGTGTCGCTGACGTCGGTCGGCGCGGGAGCGATCGGCGTGACCGTGCTGCTGCTGCTCTATCCGGCGCTGCCGACGTCGCGCATCGTCGGCTCCGACATCGCGCACGCGGTGCCGCTCACTCTGATCGCCGGGATGGGGCATTGGCTGCTCGGGTCGGTCGACTGGTCGATGCTGCTGTCGCTGCTGGTCGGCTCGCTGCCGGGGATCGCGATCGGCAGCCACCTGTCGGCGCGCGCGCCCGATGCGCTGTTGCGCAATCTGCTCGCGGCGACGTTGACGTTGATCGGAGTGCGGCTGGTGATTGGCTGACGTGCCGGCGGCCCGCCGCTCGTCTTCGGTTGCGCGTCGACGCGAAAGCCGTCGCGCCGCCCGTCACAAGTGGAATTGACGGGCTTGCTTATTTGAAGAGACGACAGACAAGGTCGGCTTCGAATTGATGAATCCATTGACCGGGACGGTCCACCCGGTAGGACTGTGTCCAGCTTCCGCGCCGGATCGTGACGAGCCGTTCGCTGTGCCCGTCGACGAAGTCTTCCGTGCTGGAGACTTCGAAGTGCATCGGAGCGAAGCCGCGTCTCGCGCAAGCGAGTTCGAATGCGGCGCGCTCGTCGAGCGGCAGGTCGGTGTAGGTTTGCAGGTCCATGTTCTTTTCCCCCAAAGGAAATGCGTTTTCTTGTATTTCGCACGTTTTGTGCCCCGCGTGTTTCGTTGCTCAGGACGCCGGCCCCGCATGCGCAACCTGACGCGCTACCGCGAGATAGCGCTCGGCCGAATCCCGCAGCGTGAGGCCCGTCAACGTGCGCTCGGCACGGCGCTGGCCGAGCGCCGTCATGAGCGCGCTTGCGTAAGCCATCGTGTCATCGGTGTCGAGCAGTTGCACGTTCGGAAAGTCCTTCGCGAACGCAAACGGCGTGATCGCGCTGCCGACCACCGGAATCCCCGACGCCAGCGCTTCGAGAAACGCAATGCTGTGCCCTTCCGAGCGCGAAGGCATCGCGAAGACGCTCGCGTCGGACAGCACCTTCGACACATCGGAGCGCGGCCCGTCGACAGCGACGCGATCCGCGAGCCCGAGCTTGTTGACGAGGTCGATCACGGCCGCGTAGTACGCCGGATCTTCGACCACGCCGAACAGCATGAGCCGCGCGTCGCTCACTTCGCGCACGACTTGGCCGAACGCATGCACCGTCTGCAGCTGATTCTTGACCGACGTATAGCGGCCGATCTGCACGATCCGCGGTGCGCGGGTCACGTCGTTGCCGTTCGGCTGGTCCGCGAAACGCGCCATGTCGACGCCGTTCGGAATCACCGTCATCAGCGGATGCCGGCCGACCGCGGCGATGTAGTCCTCGACGTTCGCCTGCGAGACGCCGATCACCGCGCGGGCGCGCGGCGACAAAATGCGTTCGACGCGGCGGAACAAGTGGCGCTCGAAATCGTTGGTCGCCGAATGCATCAC
>DATGHJ010000374.1:0-3598 GCA_035308085.1 Trinickia sp.
GCCGTCGAGCGTTCTGAGCTTCGCTTCGAGCGCGTCGAGCGAGTCACAGCGCCCGAGGCCTTCGCCGCCGTGTGTCGCGGCGGGACGCGCCAACACCGGCAAAGCGAGCCCGCCGGCGGCCAGCCGCTCGTCGAGCTCGGCGCGTGACGCGGGCGGCGCTTCCGAGCGAATGCAAGCGGCCGTAGCGACGCCATCGAGATCGCTCAGCAATCCGGGAAGCCGGTCGCGAAAGGTCCGCTCTATCGCGGCGGGCGGGTTCAGCAAGGCGCGCTCGCAGCGCGCCGCGAATCGCTTGAGCCTGTCAGCGAGCGGCGCGGCAACGTCCGGGTCGCCGATCGCGTTGAAAACAAGGTCGTACGGCGGCAGTTGCGTGTCTTCGTTCTCGTGCGCGTAGTCGATCGCGTATTTGATCCGGCCGCACGTGGCGCTCGGCAACAGCGCGTCGAACGGCACATTGCCGGCACCCGCGCCCGTGCACAGTATCAGCACGTCGCGAACCGGCTCGCCCGAGCGTTCGACGAACACGCGCTGAATTTCGTAGGCTTTGGCGCGGCACGCCTCGGCTTCCGCCATACGGCCCTCGCTCACGTGAATGGCGGCGAGGTTCTGATACGCGATCGCGGCGCGCGGATCGATGGCGAGCACAAGCCGATACCAGCTCGCGGCCGTTTCGCAATCGCCCTTCATGAAATAGCCCGTGGCGACCGTGCACAAGTCGCCGACCGACGCATCGGGAGACCCCACCGCAAAAGCATCGAGCGTTTGCGCGGCAATCAAGTGCGCGAGCGCGCCAAGCTCATCGCCTTGCGCTCGTCGCGCGTCCGCCATCGAGCGATGCAACGCGGCGTCTCGCGGCGCGGCGGCGAGCGCGCGGAGCAGCGCGCCGCTGGCGGGGTCGGAGTCTCGTGTCATGCCGTAGGGGTTGAATCCGTTCGTGGGGCCCGGTTTGGGGCGCCCGAAGCATACCCGCGCCCGCTGTCATCCAGATTACAGCGCCGCCTGTTCCGGTCACGAAAATTTACGCTCGTCACGCGTGCCCAAGATCGAGGCCGCGCTCGCTCAAAACCGGTAACCGATACCGGCCATGTAGACCGCCGCTTCCAAGAAGCCCCCCGAATGTGCCTGGATGCAGTCAATTCCGCTTAAGCCGGCGCTATGCCGTGACGTCTGAAACGCCGTCCTCAGTGTATCGACATGTGTTTATAGAAAGCGTCTTTTTTATACTTTGTAATCGGCGGGCCGCCGCACGCAAGCCATTGCTGCTCGCCGTGTGCGCTACCGCACCTGCGCGCATTCGCATGCTCGTGTCCTGCCGATGACCGAGCGATCTACAAAGACGGCTTGGCTTAGACCTGCGTAACCCGGCGTAATCTTTCAAATCGCCAATATTTATCGCAGCCGCGAAAGACGATTGTCGTCTTTAGAGAAGACATCGGAATTAATCGCGATTAAATGCCTGCCTATACTCTCGCGTCATTCGTACTCGGGAACGACCATGGAGAACAGTACGAAGCACGTGAAGGGCTTGAACGGTCTCAGAGCGCTGGCGGTCATTCTGGTTTTCCTGTCGCACAAGGCGCATTTCGAGGCCATCGACGCGGGCAAGCTCGGCGTCTGGATCTTCTTCTTCATCAGCGGGTTTCTGATCGTCGGCGAATTGCATCGCAATCGCGCCGGCATCGAGCACAGTACGCAGCAATGCCGCACCGCCATTGCGGTGTTCTTCGTCAAGCGCGCGCTGCGCATCTTTCCGGTCTACTACCTGCTGCTGATCGCACTGGTGATCGCGCACAGGCTCTTCTACCAGCGCGGCGTCGATCTCGGCCTCGCGTGGCACTTCGCGTTTCTATCGAACTTCTGGATCGGCGTCGTCATCGGAAAGTGGCCTGGAACCGTCTCGCACTTCTGGAGCCTCGCGATCGAGCAGCAGTTCTATCTCGTCGCGCCTTTCGTGCTGGTGCTGACGCGCGCATCGGCGCATTTGCGGTTGTGCGCGGCCGTCGTCGCGATCTGCGCGGTGCTGCATCTCGCGCTTTACGCGAGCGGCGCAAGCCAGCCCTTGATTTACGCGTTTTCGCCATGGAATTTCGCGCTGCTCGCGCTGGGCGGAATATGCGGCATCGCACGTGACGATCCGCGCGTCGGCGCCCACGTTGCCGCTTATGCGCGCCGTACGTCGTGGCTGGCGACCGCGCTCGCCGGAACAGGCGCCTGCGTTTCGCAGCCGCTGTGGGCGCCCACGCTGGGCCCCGTGGCGCTTGGATGGATCGATCTCGGCCTTTCCGTTTCGCTGTGCGGGGTCTTTCTTCACGTCGTGACCCGGCAAGACAGCGCGCTCGTCACAGCGCTGGAAACCCCCGCCCTCGACTACCTCGGCAAGATCAGCTACGGGTTCTATCTTTTTCACAACCTCATCCCGTCGAAGCTCGGCGAGGCGCCCGCGCTCTACGCGCGGCTGCACGTGCCGATCGCGTTCCAGCATGCGCTGCCCATCGTGCTGCAATTTCAGCTTTCGTTCCTGCTGGCGCACTTGTCGTGGAATCTGCTGGAAAAACGCGTGCTCGCGCTCAAGAAGCCGATCGAGGCTGCACTGACGAGCCGTGTGCGCGTACGCGCGTCCTTCCTCTGAGTGTCTTCGAACACCCGCGGCAAAGCAAAAAGGCAGCGCCTGCGCAACGTCGTTGCGCAGGCGCTGCCAATGGAGAAACGCGATCAATGAAGAGAAGCAGTCTCAGGCGGCAGTCGCAAAAGCCGGCAAACAGCCGCGCAAGTACGCTTCGAATTCTTTGCTGACTTCAGGGTGACGCAGCGCCAGCTCGACGGTCGCCTTCAGATACCCGAGCTTGCTGCCGCAGTCGAAGCGCGTACCGTAGTAGCGGAAGGCGAGCACTTGCTCCTCGGTGAGAAGCGATTGCAGCGCATCCGTCAATTGCAGCTCGCCGCCCGCACCCGGCTTCAGCTTCTTGATGTGATCGAAGATGCTCGGCATCAGCACGTAACGCCCCACCACGCCGAGATTCGACGGCGCGACTTCCGGCGCCGGCTTTTCGACGATGCCCGAGAGCTTGATGACGTCTTCTTCCCACTCGCGCCCTTCGACCACCCCGTACGAGCGGCTGTCCTCGCGCGCGATCGCTTCGACGCCGACCACCGAGCTGTGATAGTGATTGAACACATCGACGAGCTGCTTCATCACCGGCTGAGGACCATGCAGCAAGTCGTCGGCGAGGATCACCGCGAACGGATGGTCGGCGACGAGCTTCTCGGCGCACAGCACCGCATGGCCGAGGCCGAGCGCCTCCGGCTGGCGCACATAGAAGCAGTCGACGTGGCTCGGCTTGATGCTGCGCACGAGATCGAGCAGCTTCTGCTTGCCGCGCGCCTCGAGCTCGGCCTCGATCTCGTACGACTTGTCGAAGTGATCTTCGATGGCGCGCTTGCTGCGCCCCGTGACGAAGATCATTTCGGTAATCCCTGCCTCGATCGCCTCCTCGACCGCGTACTGAATGAGCGGCTTGTCGACGATGGGGAGCATCTCTTTCGGGCTCGCCTTGGTGACCGGGAGGAATCGCGTGCCGCGGCCGGCAACGGGGAATAC
>DATGHJ010000375.1:0-5533 GCA_035308085.1 Trinickia sp.
CGACTCCAGCGGAATTCCGAACACATTCAATACCGGGATGCCATTGATGCCGTCGTACTTGCCGAGCAGCTCCATATTGCCGAACAGGTAGTACAGCGAGAGCCCCCAGGCGATCGTGCCGAGCGGAAGGAAGTGCCCGGAGAGCCGCATCGTGACCGCGCCGAGAATCAGGGCCAACAGCGCCGTCAAGACGACGCCCACGATCAACGCGAGCCACGGCGAGACGCCGTATTGCGTCGTCAGATAGGCCGTCGCATAGGCCCCCACGCCAACGAACGCCGCCTGCCCGAAGCTCGTCATCCCGCCGACGCCCGTGAGCAGCACGAGTCCGATCGCGACAATCGAATAGAGCCCGATGTAATTGAGCAGCGTGACCCAGTACTCGGGCACACGAACCGGATGCGGAAGCACCGGAAGCGCAAACATCACGACGAGGAACAGCCAGAAGAATTTGTTTCGAATCACGCGTTTCATCGGCTTACTCCTGTTCCTCTTCGGCGTGCGGGCTCGCGAGGCTCCGCCACAGCAGCACAGGAATGATCAACGTGAAAACGATCACCTCCTTGTAGGCGCTCGCCCAGAACGACGAATACGATTCGAGCAAGCCGACGAGCAGCGAGCCGGCCGCCGCGAGCGGATAGCTGACCAGGCCACCGATGATCGCGCCGACGAAGCCCTTCAAGCCGATCAGGAAGCCCGAGTCGTAGTAGATCGTGGTGAGCGGTGCGACGAGGATCCCGCACAGCGCGCCCAGGCCCGCGGCAAGCGTGAACGCGAGCCGTCCGGCCTGCGTCGTGCCGATGCCGACGAGCCGTGCGCCAAGCCGGTTGACCGACGTGGCGCGCAACGCCTTGCCGGAGATCGAGCGGTCGAAGAACAGATAGAGCGCGACGATCAGCACGACCGCCGTGCCGACAACCCACACGCTCTGCCCGGATACCGACAGGCTCCCAAAATTGAACGTGGCGTCGGAAAACGGCGTCGTACGCGAGCCTTCGGCGCCGAACATCACGAGGCCCAGGCCGACCATCGCGAAGTGCACGGCCACAGCGACGATCAGCAGCAGCAGCGTCGTCGCCTCGGCGATAGGCTCGTACGCGAGGCGATACACGAACGGCCCCATCGGCACGACGATCAAGAGTGTGAGCGCGATCTGCACGATCATCGGCAACGGCTGCATGAAGACGCCGCGCGTCACCGCATAGATCGCAATCGGAAACAGCAGGTACTGGCTGACGAGCCTCGTGAGCGTGCGCAACGCATGGCGCCGCCGTTCGGGGTGCCCGACGAGCCCCGTAGTCTCGACGACGAAACACGCGACGCCCATCGCGACCAGTAGCCAACACGTCGCGGGAAATTTCTGCGTCTGGAGTGCGGCGAGCGTCAGCGCGCCGTAGGAAACGAACTCACCCTGCGGGATGAAGATCACCCTTGTGACAGAGAACACCAGCACCAGGGCCAGCGCGAGCAATGCGTAGATCGCGCCTGTCGTGATGCCGTCTTGCGCGAGAATCGCCGCAATCGATAGATCCATGCTTCCTCTTTTTTCAAGCTTCGAATGGGGAATCGGGAGAATGCCGGCACGCCGATGGCAAAGCACCCCCGCCCGGACCGCGCAGCGGCGCGACGGGCGGTTTGCCAATGCCGTTCAGCGCCGCGGATCACGACAGCACGGTCGCGCCCCACGCTGCCGTTGAAGCGTTTCAGTCGCTCTGAAGTTTCCACTTGCCGTCGACGATCTGCACCATCACGCGTGCACGCTCGTCGAGACCGTTATGGTTCGTCGGCGTCGTGTTCATCACGCCGTGCGAGAGCGGCAAATCCTTCACGTTCTCGAGCGCGGCACGCAGCGCTTCGCGGAATGCTTCCGTGCCCGGTTCTCCCTTCTTCAGCGCTTCGGGAATCGCCCGTTGCAGCATCTGCCCTGCATCCCATGCGTGACCACCGAACGTCGACACCGTGCCCGCGCCATACGCCTTCTCATAGGCCGTCTTGTACGCCTGCGACGATTGCTTGACCGGATTCGAGTCCGGCAATTGATCGGTGACGAGAATCGGGCCCGCCGGCAGTAACTCGCCGTCGCAGACCTTCCCGCACACGCGCAGGAAGTCGTTATTCGCGACGCCGTGCGTCTGATAGACCCTGCCCTTGTAGCCGCGGTCCTTGAGCGTCGTCGCGGGCAGCACGGCCGGCGTGCCAGAGCCGGCGATCAGCACCGCGTCCGGATTCGCGCTCATCGTCTTCAGCACCTGGCCCGTTACCGAGGTGTCGGTGCGGTTGTAGCGCTCGTTGCTGACGATCTTCAGGTGATGCGCGTCGGCGGCCTTGCTGAACACGCTGTACCAACTTTCGCCGTAGGCATCCGAGAAGCCGATGAAGCCGACTGTCTTCACGCCGTGCTTTTCCATGTAGCCGGCAATCGCTTCGGCCATCAGGCTATCGTTCTGCGGCACCTTGAAGACCCACGCGCGCTTCGCGTCCATCGGCTGGACGATTTCGGCGGAGGCCGCGAGCGAGATCATCGGCGTTTTGCCTTGCGATACCGGATCGATCATCGCCAGCGAATTCGGCGTCACCGTCGAGCCGATGATCGCGTCGACGTGGTCCTCATCGATCAGTTTGTGCGTGTTCTGCACGGCGCGGCTCGTGTCCGAGCCGTCGTCGAGCACGATGTATTGCACGCTCTTGCCGGCTATCTCCTTCGGCAGCAACGCAATGGTGTTCTTCTCCGGAATGCCGAGTGACGCGGCCGGCCCCGTCGTCGAAAGCGTGACCCCGATCTTCACTTGCGCGAAAGCCGCGCTCGCACCGCATACCAGTACCGCCGCAACGCCTGCTTGCATCCACCGTTTCGTTCTTTTCATCGATCGTCTCCAAACGCATTCAAAAAGCGTGTTTTCGTTGCCGACACAAAGGTCGAACACTCGAATCTAGTTATCGTGCCACGACGTGCCAAGCATGGTTTTCCCGCGCAACACGCATAAAAAAAGGCGCGTCCGACAACACGCGCCTTCTGGTTTCGAGCAACCGGTCTCTCGACTGCCGATCAATCGCCGATCAGATTCCACTTGCCGCCGGTGATCAAGCACCATCACGCGAGCGCGCTGGTCGAGCCCCGCGTGGTCCGTCGCGCTCATGTTGAAGACGCCGTGTGAAGCGGGCATGTCCTTGGTGTTTTCGAGTTTGAATTTGACGATTGAAACGGAGCCGAATGGATCGGCCCTACGTCGAGAACCGGCAAGTGTAAAGGACGCGAGCGAGGTGCGGCTCGGAATCGCGCCAAGAATCGGACGGTTCTTAAGGACGTAAGAGGTGGTGAAAGCGGGAAAAGAAGCACGCGACGAACGGCACGCTAAACGGCGAGAACAGCGGAAAACGCAGTAATGGAAACCACAAAGTAAAAGCGCTGTTGGATCCTATCCAACAGCGCTTTCGTCCGGGCACTGAGTGCCTCGATTGTCTCCTCGTTCTCCACCTGCAAATTCGGGTGCATCAGAACTAAGCGAAGATTAACGAACCCTGCCCCGCGAGACAACCTAGCATTTACCCTAGTGGTGCAAGTTTGCACTCCGATGGGGCGGTTTTTTGGTGCGAAATGCCGCGGATCAAGGCGTTTTTTGACGCGCCGATCTACGTTGGAGTCCGAACTATATTTGCATCTCGCTCCGAGAACACCGTCATGCGCGCAATACCCGAACTCGTGCGACGATCTCGCCGACAATGCCGCGCCGGAACGCAAGCACGCAGGCGATGAAGATCAGACCCACGACGATCGTCGTCGATTCGCCGAGCGAGCGGAACCAGTCGATGCCCGTCGCCGACGCGATCGCCGTGCCGATATCACCCATGCGGTCTTCCAGCGAAACGATGAGCGCGGCGCCGAGCAGCGGGCCGAACAGCGTGCCCATGCCGCCCACGAGCGTCATCAGGATGACGAGACCCGACATCGTCCAGTACGCGTCGCTGAGCGTCTCGAAGCCGAGCACGAGCACCTTGAGCGCGCCGGCAAACCCGGCGATCCCCGCCGACAGCACGAACGCAAGCAGCTTGAAGCGATCGGTGTCGTAGCCGAGCGAAGTGGCGCGCGGCTCGTTTTCCTTGATCGCATTCAGCACCTGCCCGAACGGCGAATGCACGACACGCACGATCAGCAGAAACGCCAGCACCACGAGCACGAGCACGACGTAATACAGCGCTGCATCCGACGACAGATCCAAGAAGCCGAAGAGCTTGCCGCGCGCCACGCCTTGCAAGCCATCCTCGCCGTGTGTGAATGGCGCCTGCAGATAGACGAAATAGACCATCTGCGCGAGCGCGAGCGTCACCATCGCGAAGTAGATGCCTTGCCGGCGAATCGCAAACAAGCCGACGACCAAACCGAGCAGCGTCGCCGCGGCCGTGCCGGCGATCACGCCAAACTCGGGTGAAAGCGACATCGATTGAATCGCGAAGCCGGTGACGTAACCCGCCGTCGACAGAAACATCGCGTGCCCGAACGACAGCAGCCCCGTATAGCCGATCAGCAAATTGAACGCCGCCGCGAACAGCGCGAAGCACAGGACCTTCATCACGAACAGGGGATACACGCCGAGCCAAGGGGCGGCAATCAGGCCGATCAGCAACAGGCCGTAGAGCGCTTTTCTCTGCATCATCGTTCCTTGCCGAAGAGACCCGCGGGACGCACGAGCAGCACGAGCGCCATGATGACGAAGACGACCGTGGCCGACGCCTCCGGGTAGAACACACGCGTGAACCCTTCGACCACGCCCAGCAGCAGACCCGTCAAGATCGAGCCCATGATCGAGCCCATGCCGCCGATCACGACCACCGCGAACACGGTGATGATCATCGACTGCCCCATCAGCGGCGACACCTGGATGACCGGCGCCGCCAGCACGCCCGCGAACGCCGCGAGCGCGACACCGAAGCCATAGGTGAGCGTGACCATCAGCGGCACGTTGACGCCGAACGCTTCGACGAGCTTCGGGTTTTCCGTACCCGCACGCAAGTACGAACCGAGCCGCGTCTTTTCGATCACGAACCACGTGATGAAGCAAACAACCAGCGATGCAACGACCACCCACGCGCGATAGTTCGGCAGATACATGAAGCCGAGATTGGTCGCGCCGGCCAGCGCATCGGGCACGTCATACGGCTGCCCCGACGAACCGTAGATCGAGCGGAACACGCCTTCGATCACGAGCGTGAGCCCGAACGTGAGCAGCAAGCCGTACAGATGATCGAGCTTATAGAGCCAGCGCAACATCGTCCGTTCAATCACGATGCCGAACACGCCCACCACCAGCGGCGCGAGCACGAGCATCGCCCAATACGGCACATTGAAATACGAAAAACCCATCCATGTGAGCATCGCGCCCAGCATGAACAACGCGCCGTGGGCGAAGTTGATCACGTTGAGCAGGCCGAAAATCACCGCGAGGCCAAGGCTCAGGATGGCGTAGAACGATCCGTTCACCAGCCCGAGCAGCAACTGGCTCATCATCGCCGCGAGCGGAATGCCAAAAATTTCCAT
>DATGHJ010000376.1:0-4711 GCA_035308085.1 Trinickia sp.
GCGCTGTCCCAGGTGTCGCGCGCGCCGAGCGTCTGTTCGAGTTGCGCGCGCAGCCGCTTGACGTCTTTCGCGCCGACATCGTGCGAGCGCGAGCCGAAGATGCGGTCGATCTCGGCGAGCGCGTCGTCAAGGGCAGGATGCGCGGTGGTTTCGGCGAGATCGACTTTTGCTGCATCGTCGCGCCGTAGTTGGAATTCGAGCAGCCAGCGTTGCGATACGTCGGCTGTCTCGATGCAATGGACCTGCAGCGTGCCGACTTCGGTCAGCGCGGTGGCGAGCTGAACCGGCGTCTCGCCGGGGCCGCTCGCGCCGCGCGGCTCGACGACGGTGGCGATCGGCGGCAGGCGCACGAAGTCGCTCGACGCGAGATCGGCCAGATCGCCCGGGCGATACGCCGCATCCGCGACCGACGACGCCAGGTGAAAACGCACCGGCGAGCCGAGCCGCAGCGCGAAGGTGCGCTCCGCGAGCGGGATCTCCTGGCCTTCTTCGGTGCCGCGCGGCAGCAGGCAAACGCCGCGCGGCGTGTCCTTGTCGCCGCCGTCGAGAACGAGGAAGTAGCTGCGCGCCGAGCCGCCGCCGATGCGCGGCGCGCTGCCGGCGCGCGCGAGCGCATAGGCGACCGCGCCGCGTGCGACGGCCACGTCCGGGTTCGCGTTCTGCAGCACGTTGAGCGGTGCGCCGCGCCAGGCGCCGAGCGTATCGGCGAGACGCGTTTCCAATGCCTTCGCGCGGAACACGCCGCCGTTGAGCAGCAGCGCGTCGGGCATTGGCAAGGCTGCATCTTCACTGGCCTCCGGCAGACTTAATGCGTTGCGCGACTGCGCGGCGTGCTGGCTCAGAAACGCGGCGACGTGGCGCGTGATCGCCGGGTCGCTCGCATAAGGCAGGCCGAATTCGACGATGGCGCCGCGCGCGCGCCGCGGGCGCTCGCTCGACTCGATCTGCGGAAGAAAGCCGTCGACGACCAGGCGCTCGACCTCCTGCCGCGTCACGTCGACCGAGCGCGCACCGCCGATCAGCCTCGAGCCCGAGCCGAGCAGCGTGATCGACGTCGAGTCGGGCGCGCGCGTGTCGAGCAGTTGCTCTTTTGCGGCGCGGCAGCGCTCGACGAGCTGCGACAGGCTCGCCGCCGACAATCGCTGGTCGCCCGTCGTCAGGCGCGCTTCGACGAGATGCGCGAGCGCGAGATCCATGTTGTCGCCGCCGAGCATCAGATGGTTGCCGACGCCGATGCGCGTCAACCGCGGCTCGCCGCCGTCCTCGATCTGTACTTTGACGAGCGTGAGGTCGGTCGTGCCGCCGCCGACGTCGCAGATCAGCACGAGGCGCGTTTGCGCGAGTTCGTCGCGCAGCGTGTCGCGATGATGGAACAGCCAATCGTAGAACGCCGCCTGCGGTTCTTCGAGCAAGCGCAGCGCGGGCAGCTTCGCGATGCGCGCGGCTTCGAGCGTGAGCGCACGCGCGCCGTCGTCGAACGACGCGGGCACGGTCAGCACCACTTCCTGATCTTCGAGCCGCGCGTGCGGAAAACGATGGTTCCACGCCGCGCGCACGTGAGCGAGATAGCTCGCGCTGGCCGTGACCGGCGACACCTTGCCGACTTCGTCGTCGGCGCCCCACGGGAGAATCGGCGCAAGACGATCGACCGACGCATGCGACAGCCAGCTCTTCGCGCTCGCGACGAGCCGCCCCGGCACCTGCGCGCCGAGCGCGCGCGCGAGGCGGCCGACGACGGCGGGCTGCGGCGTCCCAAGCTGCGCATCCGCGTCTTGCCAAGGCAGTAGCAGCGCGTCCTCGTTCAGCTCGCCCGCCGCCGCGTGATAGCGGACCGACGGCAGCATCGGACGCGCCGCCACTTCGCCCACGCTCACCAACTGCTCGATGTCGAAGACGCGGATGTCGTTGCCGTCGCTTTGCGCATACGCGACGACGGTATTGCTCGTGCCGAGATCGATCCCGACGATGTACTGCTTCATCGCGCTCAAGCGTTTGCGCTGCCGCGCACGTCGAACTCGACTTTCCAGCGCTCGTTGCTGCCGCGCGGCACGGCTTCGAGTTCGAGCGTGCCGGCTTCGGTCACGCGCGCATGCAGCTTCACGGGCACGATCTCGCCGGGCGTGCGGCCTTCGGGCGGCAGCGTCGCTTCGATTTCTTCCAGTTCCTGCAATTCGTCGGGCTGCCAGAAGTCGAGCAGCGTGCCGACCTGATCCTGACGGCGCACGGACGACCCGAAGAAGCGGAAGTGCACGGGCTCGCCGACGACGAGGCCGAATTCCTGCGCGGGCAGCTCGGCGTCGGTGCCTTCTTCCATGCCGAACGGCGCGACGCAGAGCGCCTGAATCGGCGGCTCGAGCCCCGGTACGGCGGGCATCGCCGATTCGACGGCGACGTAGTACGCACGCGCCGTGCCGCCGCGGATGCGCACGCCCTTGCCGCGCCGCACGTAGCCGTAATACGCGGCGCCGCGCGCCACGGCGAGATCGAGGTCCGCGCCTGCGAGCAAACGCGCGGCCGGTGCGCCGGCGGCCGCGAGCCAGCTGTTGAGCGTTTGGAGAATGCGCTCGACGAGCAGCGCCGACTTGAACACCCCGCCGTTGAAGAGCACCGCGGTGGGATGCAGGAACGTCGCGCCTTCCTTCTGCTCGATCTGCACGCCTTCGAGATCGGCTAGCGCGCTCACCTGCCGCGACAGGAACGCCGCGAGATGCCGCGTCACGGCGGCATCTTGCGCGTACGGCAGGCCCAGTTGCGTCAGCCCCGCGCGCGCGCGGCTCATCGGCCGCGCCGAGCTTTCGACTGGCGGGAAGAAGCCTTCGAGGATCGTCTGCGCGAGTTCGGCGCGCGTCAGCTCCGTGCGGATCGAGCCGCCGATCAGCTTGGAGCCGCGGCTCGGCACGACGAGCGGCGCGGCGTCGAGGTCGTCGCGCGTGAGCAGCGTTTCCTTCGCGGTGCGGCACGCGTAGGTAAGCGCGCGCAACTGCCACGGGTCCGCCTGCGTCCCTTGCGCCGCGAGCTTGCGGGCCACGACGTGCGCGAGCGCGAGGTCCATGTTGTCGCCGCCGAGCAGAATGTGCTCGCCGACCGCGACACGATGCAGCTCGAGATTGCCTTCGCGCTCGACCACCGCGATCAGCGACAAGTCGGTGGTGCCGCCGCCGACGTCGACGACGAGGATGATGTCGCCGACTTTCACTTGCTTGCGCCACTGCCCGCCGCTCTTCTGAATCCAGCTATAGAGGGCGGCCTGCGGCTCTTCGAGCAGCGTCATGCGCGCGTAGCCGGCGGCTTGCGCGGCCTCGGCGGTCAGCTCGCGGGCGGCGGGGTCGAACGACGCCGGAATCGTAACGGTGACGTCCTGCTCGCCGAACGGCGCATCGGGATGCACGTGATCCCACGCTTCACGCAGGTGCGTCAAGTAGCGCACCGACGCTTCGAGCGGCGACACGCGCACGACTTCCTCGGGCGCGTCGTTGGGCAGAATCGCCGCGCGGCGATCGACGCCCGGGTGGCAGAGCCAGCTCTTCGCACTCGACACGAGCCGGATCGGCGTGCCCGCGCCGCGGCTGCGCGCGAGTTCGCCGACCGCGAAGCCGCGTTCGGCGGTCCACGGCAGGTTCAGATCGCCGGCCGCGAGTTCGTTAGCATGCGGCAGATAGAGAAACGAGGGCAGCAGGTCGAGTTCGCCGACGGCGCCCGGCGCCGTGAGCTGGGCGACCGGCAGGACTTGCTGCGCGGTCTTGTCGCCGTCGCTTGCCGTGATGTCGACGTACGACAGCGCGCAGTGCGTCGTGCCCAGGTCGATACCGATCGCGTAGCGCGTGTCGCTCATAGCTCCACCTCCGCGGGGGCGATCACGGAGGCGTCGTGGCTCTCGGCGAGCTTCGGCAGGCGGATGTCGGCGACGCGCCAGCCGCGATGGCTGATGCTGCCGGAAAACGGCGGCTTGCCCACGACATTGCCGGTCAGGCGGATCGAGCTGGCGTCGAAGCCGTCGGGCACGGTCACGCGGCTGCCTTCGGCTTCGTCGCGCACCGGGCGGATCGTGAAGTGCTCGCGCAGCACGCGGCGGCAGCCGTCATGCACGAGACGCGCGGCGGCGCCGATATCGGTGTCGGAGTAGCCGACCACGTCTTCCTCGATGAAGTCGATGAAGCGCGCCTCGCGCTGCAAGAGTCCGAGGAGCTGGAGCGCCGCGTCGGGCGTGGCTTCCTTCAGCGTGCGGACGATGGGCTGAGGCTGCGATTGGGGCTTGGGTTGCGGGGCAGCGCTTGCCGCGGGCGCCGGCGCGATGCCCGGCGCCTCGCGCACGCTGCGCACGCGGGCGGCGAGTTCACGGTCGCCGAGAAGGCTGAAGAACGTTCCGACTGCGAGAGAAAATCTCGCGAAAAAAGACTCGTTCGGGTCGGTCATATTGCCTCCCGCCGGGCCGCCCCAAGGGGCGTAGCAGGGAATTCGCGGAGCACCGCTCCGCGCCTGCGTAGCCGGCCGGCTTTGCAAAGCCGGCCGTGGACGGCAACCGCCCCCTCGGGGGGAGCTTTGCATGGGACCGGAGTAAGCGCTAAAGCGCCAACTCCGGTCGACAGCGAACGAAAGTGAGCGTGGGGGTGGTTCATTGCCTCCCGCCGGGCCGCCCCAAGGGAGGCAACCGCCCCCTCGGGGGGCAGCGAACGAAAGTGAGCGTGGGGGTGGTTCATTTCCTCTCCTGTCC
>DATGHJ010000377.1:0-2134 GCA_035308085.1 Trinickia sp.
GTCACGTCGACCGGCGTGCCGAACACGGTCGTCGTGCTGAAGAACGACAGCACGCAGAGGTCTGTGGCAATCCGGAACGGTACGGCGATCTGATTCGCTTCGAAAGCGCCGGCCTGATCCGGCTTGCCCGCATGCGGCGGCGCGGGGAAGGCGCTCAATTCGCCGACGAGCGAGGCAAGCGCCGCGTCGCCGCTCGTCTCCGCCTGACGCTGCACGCGCCCGATCACATGCTCGCGCCATGCGTGCCAGTTGACGATGTGAGGCGCGAGCCCGTCCGGATGCAGCGACAGCCGCAGCACGTTGACCGGCCCGGCCAACAGCTTCGGATCGGCCCGCGCGACGAGCGGCGCAATCGCGCGGTTGGCGGCGACCATCGTCCAATGGCGGTCGATCGCGAGCGCCGGATACGGTTCGTGGCCCTTGAGCACGAGATCGACCGCTTGCCGCGCGGCGCTCAATTGCGGGTCCGAAAGCGGCCGTTCGCGAAAGAGCGGCGCATAACCCGCCGCGACGAGCAGCGCATTGCGCGCCCTGAGCGGAACCTCGAGCCGCTCGGCAAGGTGCATGACCATCTCGCGGCTCGGCAGCGCTCGGCCCGATTCGACGAACGAGAGATGGCGCGTCGAAATCTCGGCTTCGGACGCGAGCAGCAATTGGCTCATGCGCCGCCGCTGCCGCCATTCGCGCAGCATGTCGCCGACCGTGCGGCTCGCCGCGCTCGGCGCGGGGGACGGGGGCAGAGGGGCGCTCAAGGTGCTCAAGGTGCTCATGGTGTTCATGGTGCGGATGATAGCCAAACGGCGCCGGGTTTCCATTACCTGCCGGGTAATGTCCTTCCTGCTTGCCGCCGAAGCCGGCAGACGCGAGTTCCATGGCCCGCGTGGGCGCCGTGTTCGACGATCGATTCGAGCATGGCAATTAGGGCGCGAAGAAAGCGGTCAGTGTACGCCAGCGCGGCTCGAGCGCCGACGGCGAGCGTTGTTCTGCCAAAACTCCGGCAATTCACGCTCGGCGGGCAAGGACGCCAGCCCCTGTAAAACCTCGCGAAAGCAAATTGAGGCAAAATTCAGGGGTTTCATCCGGTCTGCGCCCCAGCCGGCGACGTTCCTCAACCTGTTTCTCGTCCAGAGCCAAGCAATGAGCACTCAGCAACCCACGATCATCTACACCCTGACCGACGAAGCGCCGCTGCTCGCGACCAGCGCGTTCCTGCCCATCATCCGCACGTTCACCGCGCCGGCGGGCATCGAGGTCACCACGAGCGATATCTCGGTGGCGGGCCGTATCCTGGGCGAGTTTCCGGAGTTCCTGACCGAAGAGCAGCGCGTGCCGGACAATCTCGCCGAACTGGGCCGCCTGACCCAGCTCCCCGAAACGAACATCATCAAGCTGCCCAACATCAGTGCATCGGTGCCGCAGCTCATCGCCGCGATCAAAGAGCTGCAGGGCAAGGGCTACAAGGTGCCCGACTATCCGGAAGACCCGAAGACCGACGAAGAGAAGGCGCTCCAGAAGCGCTACTCGAAGTGCCTCGGCAGCGCCGTGAACCCGGTGCTGCGCGAAGGCAACTCGGACCGCCGCGCGCCGGCCGCCGTCAAGAACTACGCGAAGAAGCATCCGCACAGCATGGGCGAATGGAGCATGGCGTCGCGCACTCACGTCGCGCACATGAAGCACGGCGACTTCTACCACGGCGAAAAGTCGATCACGCTCGACCGCGCGCGTGAGGTCCGCATGGAACTCGTCACGAAGAGCGGCGAGACGATCGTGCTGAAGCCGAAAGTTTCGCTGCAGGACGGCGAGATCATCGACAGCATGTTCATGAGCAAGAAGGCGCTGGTCGAGTTCTACGAAGACCAGATGGAAGACGCGCGCAAGACCGGCGTCATGCTGTCGCTGCACGTGAAGGCGACCATGATGAAGGTCTCGCACCCGATCGTCTTCGGTCACGCCGTGAAGGTGTTCTACAAGGACGCGTTCGCCAAGCACGCCAAGCTGTTCGAACAACTGGGCGTGAACGTCAACAACGGCCTCGTCGATCTGTACACGAAGATCGAAACGCTGCCGGAATCGCAGCGCGAAGAAGTTATCCGCGACATGCACGCGTGCCACGAGCACCGTCCGGCGCTGGCGA
>DATGHJ010000378.1:0-2928 GCA_035308085.1 Trinickia sp.
CTGGCGGACCCCCCGCACGCGTTCGTCGGCATCGATTCCTCGGGATTCAACTTCAGCGTCGAGCCCGCGTTGCGCGAGGCCGGGATCCCGACGATCCACTTCAACTGTCCGACGATCTGGGCATGGCGCGGCGGGCGGATCAAGAAGATCGCCAAGGCCGTCGATCACATGCTGTGCCTGTATCCGTTCGAGAAGGCGCTTCTCGAAAAGGCGGGGGTATCCGCGTCGTATGTCGGGCACCCGCTTGCCGACGAGATTCCGCTCGAGCCGGATGTGCCCGGCGCACGCGCCGCGCTCGGCTTGCCGGCGGGCGGTCCTATCATCGCCGTGCTGCCGGGCAGCCGCCGCTCCGAGATCAAGCTGATCGGCCCGACGTTCTTCAAGGCGATGGAATTGATGCAGGCACGCGAACCGGACGTCCGCTTCGTGATGCCGGCCGCCACGCCGGTGATTCGCGAGATGCTGCAGCCGCTCGTCGAGGCCCGTCCGAATCTTGCGTTGACGATCGTCGGCGGCCAGGCGCAGCTCGCCATGACCGCAGCCGATGCGCTGCTCGTCAAGAGCGGCACTGTGACGCTCGAAGCGGCGCTCTTGAAGAAGCCGATGGTGATCTCGTACAAGGTGCCCTGGCTTGAAGGTCAAATCATGCGCCACATGGGCTATTTGCCCTACGTCGGCCTGCCCAACATCCTCGCTGGGCGCTTTGTGGTGCCGGAGATCCTGCAGCATTTCGCGACGCCCGAGGCGCTTGCCGATGCCACGCTGACCCAGTTGCGCGACGAAGCCAATCGGCGCACGCTCACGGAAATTTTCACCGAGATGCACCACGCGTTGCGGCAGAACACGGCGCAGCGCGCGGCGGAAGCAGTTGTACGCGTCATCGAATCGAGGAAGCTGCGTCCATGACGGCAACCAAGACCGCGCGCCGCAAACCGGCTGCCGCCGCGGCAGCGGGGGAACTCGCACAGCCCGGGTTCGATTTCGGCTCGCCGCAAGATATCGTCTGCGGTGTTGACGAAGCCGGCCGCGGGCCGCTTGCCGGACCGGTGGTCGCAGCGGCCGTGATTCTCGATCCGAAGCGTCGAATTCGCGGTCTCGACGATTCGAAAGCGCTCTCCGCAAAGAAGCGCGAGGAGCTGTACGAGAAGATCATCGAGCGCTCGCTCGCGTTTTGCGTGGCCTCGGCGAGCGTCGAGGAGATCGATACGCTCAATATCCTCCACGCGACGATGCTTGCGATGCGGCGCGCGGTCGAAGGCCTGGCGATCGCGCCGACGCTCGTCAAGATCGACGGCAACCGGTGTCCCGTTTTGCCGATGCGCAGCGAGGCGATCGTCGGTGGCGACGCGTTGGTGTCGTGCATTTCGGCGGCGTCGATTCTCGCGAAAGTCACGCGCGACCGCATGCTGCTCGACTTGCACCAGGATTTCCCGATGTACGGTTTCAACGCGCACGCGGGCTACGGCACGCCGCAGCACCTTGCGGCGTTGTTCGAACACGGCCCGTGCGAGCATCATCGGCGCTCGTTTGCGCCGGTGCGCGAGGCGCAGGCCAAGCGCGGGCTGCGCGTGATACTGCCGGGCGACCGGCCGGTACGCACGCAAGGCGCGCTGGATGACGCTTTTTCCGACCCATTCGGCGACAAGCTAGCCGACTGACGCGAACGCGCTTGCGTTGGCGTTTCTTCCGATAGTTGTCGTCCGTCTCGCTATTTTCTTCCTTTGCCCGTGAAAGCCATCACTTCGCGCGACAACCCGCTCTACAAGCGCTTGAAAGCGCTGGCGGGCTCGACTCATCAGCAGCGCAAGAGCGGCCACGCGCTGCTCGAAGGCTTGCATCTGGCGAGCGCCTATCTCGATGTCGCCGGGCAGCCCGAAACCTGCGTCGTCACGGATGGCGCGCTGCGTCACGCGGAAACCCAGGCGATCGTCGGCCGGGTCGACGAGCATCGCATCGTCACGCTGCCCGATACGTTGTTTGGACAACTATCGAACGTGGTCAACGGGGTTGGCGTGCTTCTGCTCGTGCCGAAACTCGATGCGCCGTTGCCCGAGCGTGTGACGACGTCGTGCGTCGTGCTCGACGGCGTGCAGGATGCGGGCAATGTCGGGTCGATTCTGCGCAGCGCCGCCGCCTCCGGTATCGCGCACGTGTTCTGCGCGCCTGGGACGGCGTACGCGTGGTCGTCGAAGGTCCTGCGCTCGGGGATGGGTGCGCACTTTCTGTTGCAAATCCATGAGGATATCGACGCAAACGCGCTGATCGAGCGGCTTGCGATGCCGGTCGCGATCACCGACTCGCATGCGGCAGAGGCGCTCTACGATTGTGACCTGACGGGGCCGCTCGCGTGGGTGTTCGGCAATGAAGGCGCCGGCGTATCGCAGGTTTGGCGCGACGCCGTCACGCATCGCCTGTCGATCCCGCAGCCAGGCGGCATGGAGTCGTTGAACGTGGCGGCCGCAGCCGCGATCTGCCTCTTCGAGCAGTGCCGCCAGCAGCGCGCGCGGGGTTGAGCGCAGCAGGGCGCTCGTCCCCGGGTGGCCGTCCCCGGGTGGCCGTCCCCCGATACCGGTCGCCGGCTGGCCGTCCGCTCAATACGATGGCCGGTCGAGCTTGATTTCCTGCAGGATCGTGGTCGCGATTTCTTCGATCGACTTGTGCGTCGATGACAGCCACTTGATCCCTTCGCGCCGCATCATCGCCTCGGCTTCGTTGATCTCGTAGCGGCAGTTCTCGGGCGCGGCGTACTTGCTGCCCGGCCGCCGCTCGTTGCGGATCTCGGAGAGCCGTTGCGGATCGATCGACAAACCGAACATCTTGTTGCGATGCGCGTAAAGCGCGCTCGGCAGCTTGCCGCGCTCGAAGTCTTCCGGAATCAGCGGATAGTTCGCCGCTTTCACGCCGTACTGCATGGCCAGATACAGGCTC
>DATGHJ010000379.1:0-8551 GCA_035308085.1 Trinickia sp.
TTTTGCCGTGCTCGGCGGCGGCCTGTGCGGTCGTATGCTGGCTTGGCGGCTTGCGGGCGACGGCCATAGCGTGGCCCTTTACGAGCGCGGTGATGCGGCGGGCTCAGGCGCGGCTGCCTGGGTCGCGGCGGCAATGCTCGCGCCGCTCGCCGAAGCGGCGAGCGCCGAGCTGCTGATCACCGAGCTTGGCGCCGAGTCGCTCGACGCGTGGCCCAAGCTGCTCGCTCAATTGCCTGAACCGGTCTACTTCCAGCGCAACGGTACGCTCGTCGTCTGGCACCACTCCGATCGCGCCGAAGCGTCGCTGTTCGAGCGGCGCGTGCGCGCGAACGCGCCGGCGCCGTTGTTCGAAGGCGGGTTCGTGACGCTTTCCGGCGCGCAAGTCGACGAAGCCGAGCCGGCGCTCGGCGGACGCTTTCACCAAGGTTTGCTGCTGCCGCGCGAAGGGCAGCTCGACAATCGCCAAGTGCTTTCCGCGCTCGCCGCAGGTCTTTCCGAGCGCGGCGTCGCGACGCACTGGAACACGAGCGTCGACGACCGCGCGTTGCCGGAAGCGCGCATCACGATCGATTGCCGCGGACTCGGCGCGAAGCCGGTGCTGCCCGCATTGCGCGGCATTCGCGGCGAAGTGGCGCGCATTCACGCGCCCGGCATTGGACTCGCGCGGCCGGTGCGGTTGCTGCACCCGCGCTATCCGCTCTATATCGCGCCGAAGCAGGGCGATATTTACGTGATCGGCGCGACCGAGATCGAAGGCGAAGACATGTCGCCCGTCAGCGTGCGCTCGGCGCTCGAGTTGCTGAGCGCGGCGTTTTCGGTGCATCCAGGCTTCGGCGAGGCGCGCATCCTCGAATTGAATTCTCAGTGCCGCCCGACGCTGCCGGATCATCGTCCGGCGATCACATGGGACGGCGCGACGACGCTGTCGGTAAACGGCCTCTACCGGCACGGCTACATGATCGTGCCCGAAGTCAGCGCATGCGCGGCGCGGCTCGCGGGCGCGCTGCTCGAAAGGCGCATCGCCGATGCTGACGCGTTCGCCGAATGGCGCGGCAACGACCGCTGGGCACCGATGCTGCACCAGCGGAGCGTAGCAAGTCCCCTCGGCGGATCGAACGCGCGCGAGCGGACGATGCCGCGCGCCGAAGCCTGAACCAGACTCAGATTCAGAAAGCCATGGATATCCAGATCAATCAAAAGCTGCTGTCGCTGCCGGAAGGCTCGAGCATCGCCGATGCGCTCGCCGCGTTCGGTGCGCGCCCGCCGTTCGCGGTCGCGCTCAACGGCGACTTCGTCGCGCGCGCGCAGCATGCGGCGCGCGCGTTGCAGGCGGGCGACAAGCTCGACGTCGTCCAACCCGTTGCCGGCGGCTGACGCGGCCGGCCAACGACCATTCGCTCTTACTTTTGCCTCATTTGTTTGAGCGGCTGCCGGCTCGACGGCTCGATCGACCGCAGTCCGCCACCTGAGCCAAGGATTCTCCGATGACTTCCAACCTCGCCGCCGATTCGCTGACGCTGTATGGCGAAACTTTCGCGAGCCGCGTGCTGCTCGGCACGTCGCGCTATCCGTCGCTGCAGTCGCTGTCCGATTCGATCGCGGCCGCGAAGCCCGGCATGGTCACGGTGGCGCTGCGCCGCCAGATGAACGCCACTACCGCCGAAGCCGGCTTCTTCGATTTGCTCAAGCGCCACGGCGTGCCGCTCTTGCCGAACACGGCCGGCTGCCAGAGCGTCGCCGAAGCGGTGACGACGGCGCAGATGGCGCGCGAAGTCTTCGAAACCGATTGGATCAAGCTAGAGCTGATCGGCGACGACTACACGCTGCAGCCCGATCCGATCGGCTTGGTCGAAGCGGCGGCAAAGCTCGTCAAGGATGGCTTCAAGGTGCTGCCGTACTGCACGGAGGATCTCGTGATCGGCCGGCGTCTGCTCGACGCGGGCTGCGAGGCGCTGATGCCGTGGGGTGCGCCGATCGGCACCGGCAAGGGCGTCGTCAATCCGTACGGGTTGCGCGTGCTGCGCGAGCGTCTGCCGGACGTGCCGCTGATCGTCGACGCCGGACTCGGCGTGCCGTCGCATGCGTGCCAGGTGATGGAGTGGGGTTTCGATGGCGTGCTGCTGAACACCGCCGTGTCGCAGGCGACGCATCCGCCCGTGATGGCGCGTGCGTTCGCGCAGGCCGCCGAGGCGGGGCGCAGCGCTTACCTGGCCGGCCCGATGGCCGAGCGCGACAGCGCGCAGGCGAGCACGCCGGTGGTCGGCATGCCGTTCTGGCATCACGCGGGAGACACGGCATGAAAACTTTGTCGTTTTCCGATCGCGAAATCTTCTGGCCGCCTGCCGACGAATTGACCGAAGCCGCGGAGCGCATCCGCGCGCGGCTCGGCGATTGGCCGGCCGCGAACGCGCCGTGGCGCATTTGCCTGATCGCCCCGGATGAACCGCGCGCCGGCGATCTGATTGTCTTTACCGAACAGAGGGCGGGCGCTGCCGGCCACACCGGCAACATCGACCACTGGCTCGCGAAGGGCGCCGGCGTGATCGAGGCGGCTTCCGGCGACGCGACGCTGCGTCTCGGCGAACTCCGTTACGCGCTGGAAAGCGCCGGCCCGCTCGCCGAGGATTGGCTTGCCGCGCTCGCGGGCTTCCTCGACTGCGGCTTCGATCCGCACGACGCGCTCGTGCTCGCGCTCGCGTGGCGCGACGGCGACGAAACGCGCGCCGAAGACGCCTGGCCGGTCGATCTGTCCCGCTTTCCGCGCGTCGCCGGCTTGCCGGCGGCGCCTACGCCCGCGTTCCCGCGTTGTCCCGAGCGGCTCGGCCTTTATCCGGTGCTGCCGAGTGCCGACTGGGTCGAGCGCGTGCTCGACTATGGCGTGAAGACCACCCAATTGCGCCTGAAACGCGCCGAGCCCGAAGTCCTGGCCGCCGAAATCTCGCGCTGCGTGACGGCGGGCCGCAAGCACGACGCCCAGGTCTTCATCAACGATCACTGGCGCGAAGCGGTCGCGGCAGGCGCCTACGGCGTGCATCTCGGCCAGGAAGACGTCCATACGGCCGATCTCCATGCGATCGCGGCGGCTGGTCTGCGACTCGGCCTGTCGACGCACGGCTATTACGAGATGCTGACCGCGCTTCACTTCAAGCCGAGCTACATCGCGCTCGGCGCGGTTTTCCCGACCACCACGAAAGTGATGCCGACCGCCCCGCAGGGCTTGGCGCGACTCGCCCGCTACGTGCGCTTGCTCGAGGGCGTCGTGCCGCTCGTTGCGATCGGCGGCATCGACGGCGCCGTACTGGCCGACGTGCTGGCGACGGGCGTCGCCAGCGCGGCGGTCGTGCGCGCCGTGACCGAGGCCGCGGACCCCGCCGCGGCGGTCGTTGCATTGCAGCAAAAATTCGCGTAATAATCGATTGTCATGATCGCAGTTAAAAGGTAAGGGGCGCGCGGCGGCAACATTTGCACGAAGGCCCTATAATTCGCCTTCCGCGTAAAAGGATTGTCAGCTACGTGCCTTCTCCTTCCGAGACCCTTCTCGAGCTTCGCGACGTCGACTTCGGCTACAACGATGGCCGGCTCGTCCTGTCGAACCTGAACATGCGCTTCGCGCGCGGTCAGGTGGTGGCGGTCATGGGCGGCTCTGGCTGCGGCAAGACCACGGTGCTGCGCTTGATAGGCGGCCTCGTGCGTGCGCGCCGCGGCGACGTGCTGTTCCACGGCCAGAACATCGGCAAGCAGACCCGCGAGGGTCTTTACGCGCTGCGCCGCAAGATGGGCATGCTGTTCCAGTTCGGCGCGCTCTTCACCGATATGTCGGTGTTCGAGAACGTCGCGTTCGCGCTGCGCGAGCACACCGATCTCCCCGAAGAGCTGATCCGCGACCTGGTGTTGATGAAGCTCAACGCCGTGGGCCTGCGCGGCGCGCGCGATCTCGCGCCGTCGGAGATTTCCGGCGGCATGGCGCGGCGCGTGGCGCTCGCTCGTGCGATCGCACTCGACCCCGAGCTGATGATGTACGACGAGCCGTTCGCCGGCCTCGATCCGATCTCGCTCGGCATTACGGCGAACCTGATTCGCGCGCTGAATCAGGCACTTGGCGCAACGTCGATCCTCGTCACGCACGATGTGCCAGAATCGTTCGCGATCGCCGATTACGTCTACTTCCTCGCGAACGGCGCTGTGCTCGCGGAGGGCACGCCCGCGCAACTGCGCGAATCGACCGACCCAACGGTGCGCCAGTTCATCGACGGCGCCCCCGACGGCCCGTTCAAGTTCCATTACCCTACTCAAACGTCGCTGGCGGCGGATTTCGGCGTCGGCGGAGGGCACGCATGATCAGCGCAATCGGACGCTCGGTGATCGGCGGCGTGGAGAAGGCCGGCTACGCGGCGCGCATGTTCGTGCGGCTCGTGCTCGAATTCTTCCCGCTTCTGCGCCGGCCGCGTCTTGTCACAAAGCAGATCCACTTCGTCGGTAACTATTCGCTCGTGATCATCGCGGTCTCGGGCCTGTTCGTCGGCTTCGTGCTCGGCTTGCAGGGCTACTACACGCTGAACCGCTACGGGTCCGAGCAGGCGCTGGGCCTTCTGGTCGCGCTGTCGCTCGTGCGCGAGCTCGGGCCGGTCGTCACGGCGCTCCTGTTCGCGGGCCGCGCGGGCACGTCGCTCACCGCTGAAATCGGCTTGATGAAGGCGGGCGAGCAGTTGACGGCGCTCGAAATGATGGCCGTCGATCCGCTCAAGACCGTGATCGCGCCGCGCATGTGGGCAGGCATCATCTCGATGCCGATCCTCGCCGCGATTTTCAGCGCGGTTGGCATCTTCGGCGGCTATGTGGTGGGCGTGATCATGATCGGCGTCGATTCGGGCTCGTTCTGGTCGCAGATGCAGGGTGGGGTGGACGTGTGGCGCGACGTCGGCAACGGCGTCGTCAAGAGTCTCGTGTTCGGTTTCGCGGTGACCTTTGTTGCGCTCTTCCAGGGCTACGAAGCCAAGCCGACGCCGGAAGGCGTCTCGCGCGCGACGACCAAGACGGTCGTCTACGCCTCGCTGGCCGTGCTCGGTCTCGATTTCCTGCTGACGGCACTGATGTTCAGCTAAGCCGGTGCTCGAGCAGAGGCGAGCGGCGTGCATCAGCGCCGCACCTGCTTGATCCCGCTGCCATGGTTTCTATTGGGATGACGATGAAAAAGAATGCTCTCGACTTCTGGGTCGGCTTGTTCGTGGTGCTGGGCTTTATCGCGCTGCTGTTTCTCGCGCTGAAGGCCGGCAACATGAGCTCCCTGTCGTTCCAGCCCACTTATCCGGTCAAGCTCAAGTTCGACAACATCGGCGGCCTCAAGGTGCGCGCGCCGGTGAAGAGCGCGGGCGTGGTGGTCGGCCGGGTCGCTTCGATCGGCTTCGATACGAACACGTATCAAGCGCTCGTCACGATCGACATCGACAAGCAATACGAATTCCCGAAGGACACGTCGGCGAAGATTCTCACGGCGGGCCTGCTCGGCGAGCAATACATCGGCCTCGATCCGGGCGGCGACACCGAAATGCTGAAGGCGGGCGACACGATTTCGATGACGCAATCGGCGATCGTGCTCGAAAACCTGATCGGACAGTTTTTGTATAGCAAGGCAGCGGATTCGGGCGCCTCGAAAGCGCCGGCGTCGTCCGCGCCGGCTGCGGCACCGGCCCCGGCTTCGGGCGCCGGGGGCTGAGAGAGCGAGTCAAGGAGAACAAGAAATGCAAACCACATGCATCAGAAATGCGGCGCTTGCACTCGCGGCGGTGGCCGTGACCGGCTGTGCGACCGTGCAGACGCCGACCAAGGGTGATCCACTCGAGGGCTTCAACCGGACGGTGTTCAAGTTCAACGATACCGTCGACACCTATGCGCTCAAGCCGGTCGCGCAGGGTTACGCCTGGGCTGTGCCGCAACCGGTGCGCACGAGCGTCACGAACTTCTTCTCGAATATCGGCGACGTCTACATCGCGGCCAACAATCTGGCGCAATTGAAGATCGCCGATGGCGTCGGCGACATCATGCGCGTCGTGATCAACACCGTGTTCGGCGTGGGCGGCCTGTTCGACGTCGCGACGCTCGCGAAGCTGCCGAAGCACACGGCGGACATGGGCATCACGCTCGGTCACTACGGCGTGCCGCCGGGGCCGTACCTCGTGCTGCCGCTGTTCGGCCCGAGCACCGCGCGCGATGCGGTCGGGCTGGTCGGGGACTACTTCGGCAACCCGTTGACGTACGTCCAGCCGTCGTCGGTCAGCTGGGCGCTGTACGGCGTGAACCTGATCAACACGCGCGCCAACCTGCTGCAGACCGGCGACGTGCTGAGCGGCGCCGCGCTGGACAAATACTCGTTCATCCGTAACGCTTATTTGCAGCGCCGCCAGTACCTGATCTCGGACGGCAACGCCAATGCAGCCTTGCCGAACTACGACCAGTCGCTGCCGAATTACGGCGCAGAGGGCGCCGCAGCGGCAGCCCCGGCTTCGGGGGCCGCCGCCGTACCGGGCGCGTCGGGCGCCGAGGCCGCAACCGCGGCGCCGGCGGCAGCCGCATCGGGCGCTTCGGGTGTCGAGGCGACCGCGCCGGCAACGCTCGGCGGCCCGAACGGGGGGCCTCAGCAAGTGCCGGCGCAGCAGTACGTGCCGCCGTCGCAGGGCGTCCCGTCGCTGCACCTGCACTTGCCGTAACAGCAAGCAACATCGGCGCGAGACGCGGATAATGTCGCGGTAACAGTTCGAGACAATATTTGCCGTTTCGCGCTAGGCAGCACGCTGAACTCGCGTAATGCTGAAGGCTCCAAGGCTAGCGCTCTTATTCATCCAAGGTAGACGATGAAAAAATTCTTCCTGATTTCTCTGTTTGCGACGTTTTTTTCGTTCGGCGGCGCGGCGTTTGCGCAAACCGTCGATACCAGTTCGCCTGACGGCATGGTCAAGACCGTCACGCAGCAGGTCCTCGACCAGATCAAGTCCGACCCGTCGATCAAGAGCGGCGACATCAATCGTGTCACGCAGTTGGTGAACGAAAAGATCCTGCCGTACATCGACTTCCGCCACACGACGATGCTCGCCACGGGCCGTCCATGGCGCGATGCCACACCGCAGCAGCGAGATCAATTGGTCGAGCAATTCAAGATGCTGCTGATTCGCACCTATGCCGGCGCGCTTTCGCAAGTGCGCGACCAGCAGATCCAATACAAGCCGTTCCGCATGAGCCCGGACGACACCGATGTCGTCGTGCGCTCGGTCGTGCTGAACAACGGCCAGCCGGTCGAGCTCGACTATCGCCTGTACAAGACGCCGCAAGGCTGGCGCGTCTATGACCTGAACGTGCTCGGCGTGTGGTTGATCCAGACGTATCAGCAGCAGTTCAACGAGAAAATCAAGCAAAGCGGCGTTGACGGTCTGATCCAGTTCCTCACGCAGCGCAACCAGCAGCTTGCCGCCGGCAAGGCGTCATGAGTCCTTCAATGAACCGCTTCAGCACCGGCAGCACGTTGACCCACGCGAGCGCGAAGGCCGCGCTCGCGGCCGGGCTCAAGGAGATCGGCGGAGGCGCGACCGGCGTCGATTGCGCGCCGCTCTCGCAATTCGATTCCTCCGCGCTTGCCGTGCTGCTCGCATGGCAGCGCGCCGCGCAGGCACGCGGCGCCGCGCTCGATATCGTCAATCTCCCTGCGGGTCTTGCGAGTCTCGCGCAGGCCTATGGTGTCGACGCGCTGCTGTCGGCCCGACATCGACCCTCACTCGACACCGTCTCGGCGCCGCTTTGAAGCGTGCGGGCCTCCGGGCACGCCGCTCCACGCCCCCGGCGCGACAAGTCGGCTTCAGCCGAGTTGTCCTATAATCAAACGTTTTTTGGGGCATCCAACCGGCCCCAATTCCGTTCCCGCTTTCACCTGAATCGCACCCGATAGGCGCCGCCGACGCAGGCCGCGCACACCCATGTCAGCCATAGAAATCCGTAACGTCAAGAAGCGCTACAAGGATCTGCAAGCGCTCAAGGGCGTCAGCATGTCGGTCGAGGAAGGCGAATTTTTTGGCCTGCTCGGGCCGAACGGCGCGGGCAAAACAACGCTCATCAGCATTCTCGCAGGGCTCGCGCGCGCCGACGAAGGCAGCGTCGCGGTGCGCGGGCATGACGTCGTGTCCGACTTCCGTCAGGCGCGGCGCGCCCTCGGCGTCGTGCCGCAGGAGCTCGTGTTCGATCCGTTCTTTTCGGTGCGCGAGACGCTGCGCATCCAGTCGGGCTACTACGGCCTCAATCGCAACGATGACTGGATCGACGAAGTGATGGCGAACCTCGATCTGACCGAGAAGGCCGATGCGAACATGCGCGCGCTGTCGGGCGGCATGAAGCGGCGCGTGCTGGTGGGACAGGCGCTGGTGCACAAGCCGCCGGTGATCGTACTCGACGAGCCGACGGCCGGCGTCGACGTCGAGCTGCGGCAGAGCCTTTGGGGCTTCATCCGCAAGCTCAATCGCGACGGGCACACGATCATCCTGACGACGCATTACCTCGAGGAAGCCGAGGC
>DATGHJ010000380.1:0-2575 GCA_035308085.1 Trinickia sp.
ACACACCGCGCTTGCGCAGGTTCGGGTCGGTCGGCGGTTTGAGACTGTTGTCGAGCGCGACGAAGTAGAACGATTCGCCGATCCACGCGATCGCGGCGACGACGTGCAGCCAGCGAAGGACGAGATTCAGCCCGTCAGTGATAAAGCCTTCCATTTAATGCCTCCAAACTCCTGATTTGTTGTCTGCGCTCAAGAAGAGAAAAGGGAACAGAGCGCCGTAGACAGCCGGTCTGTGTCAGCTGCCGCGGTACGTGCTGTACGCCCACGGGGAAACGAGGAGCGGCACGTGATAGTGGGCGTTGGCGTCGGCGATGCCGAAGCGCAGCACGACGCGGTCAACGAAGCGCGGCTCGGGCACCTTCACGCCCACCGCGGCGAAGTAGTCGCCGGCGTGGAACACGAGTTCGTATTCGCCGGGGACGAGCGTGGCGCCTTCGAGCAGGGGAGCGTCGCAGCGGCCGTCGTCGTTGGTGGTGGTGGTTTTGAGCGCGCGGCGCGCGTCGCCGTCAAGCGCAAAGAGTTCGACCTTGATGCCCGCGCCGGGGCGGCCATGCGAGGTGTCGAGCACGTGGGTAGTCAGCTTGCCCATTCGCAATTTTCCTTGTGATGAATGCGAGGTTTCGGCGGCGTCCCGATCCAACAACGAGGTGCGGCGGATCGAGGCTCCACGTCAGTGGCTACATACCCGTCGGCGAGTTGAAGCGAGCGCCGTGGTGGCAATTGTAGGAATTTGCGGCAACCTGTGCGGGAGCGATAAGAAAGATAATAGGCCGCGCATGACAGGGTGTCGAAGCCCTGGTGGGCAAGGCGCCCGGGCGCGTTGGAGGCATGGTAAACCCGCCCGTTTCCGATCGTATCCACACCAAAATTCGATGAATATATTGCGCACGTGAAGGCGGGTATCGCACCGGCGCACATTGTCATCGCTATTTTGGCCTCGGATTGTAGCGATATGCGCGGCAGGGCTGCGCATCCCGAAGACGGCGCAGCACGCTGGGTAACCGGGCCATTACGTTCGAACGACACGAACGCGAGGGCACCGGCGGCGTGCTCTCGCCAATCGCGTTCGGACGGCTTTGCTTACCGCCTAGACAGGCACCTTTGAAGCGGAGACACGAATGACGATGGAGCAGCAAACCGGCGCGACGGCCGTTGAGAACGGCGGCGCTTGCGGCAAGAGTCGTGGCAAGACGATGCTCGTCAAGCACGCCGACGTGCTCGTGACGATGGACGGCGCGCGCCGCGAATTGCGCGACGCGGGCCTTTATATCGAGGACAACCGGATCGTCGCGGTCGGCCCTACCGCCGAGTTGCCGCGGACGGCCGACGACGTGCTGGATTTGCGCGGGCATCTCGTGATTCCCGGGCTCGTCAACACGCACCACCACATGTACCAAAGCCTGACGCGCGCGATTCCCGCCGCGCAGGACGCCGAGCTGTTCGGCTGGCTGACCAGCCTGTACCGGGTCTGGGCGAATCTCACGCCCGAGATGATCGAAGTCTCGACGCTGACCGCGATGGCCGAGCTGCTGCTCTCGGGCTGCACGACCTCGAGCGACCATCTGTACATCTACCCGAACGGCAGCCGGCTCGACGACAGCATCGCGGCGGCCCAACGCATCGGCATGCGCTTTCACGCGAGCCGCGGCAGCATGAGCGTCGGACAGAAGGACGGCGGGCTGCCGCCCGGTTCCGTCGTCGAGCGCGAGTCCGACATTCTGAAGGACACGCAGCGCCTGATCGAGACGTATCACGACGAAGGACGCTACGCGATGCTGCGCGTCGTGGTGGCGCCGTGCTCGCCGTTTTCGGTGAGCCGCGATCTGATGCGCGATTCGGCTGTGCTCGCGCGTCAGTACGGCGTGTCGCTGCACACGCACCTGGCCGAGAACGTCAGCGATATCGCCTACAGCCGCGAGAAGTTCGGCATGACGCCCGCCGAATATGCCGAGGATCTGGGCTGGGTTGGGCACGACGTCTGGCACGCGCACTGTGTGCAGCTCGACGAGCCCGGCATCGCGCTCTTCGCGCGCACCGGCACCGGTGTCGCGCATTGCCCGTGCTCGAACATGCGGCTCGCGTCCGGCATCGCGCCGGTCCGCAAGATGCGCCTGGCGGGCGTGCCGGTGGGGCTGGGCGTCGACGGCTCGGCGTCCAACGATGGTGCGCAGATGGTCGCCGAAGTGCGGCAGGCGCTGCTGTTGCAGCGCGTGGGCTTCGGCCCTGATGCGATGACGGCGCGCGAAGCGCTCGAAATCGCGACGCTCGGCGGCGCCAAGGTGCTCAATCGCGATGACATCGGCGCGCTCGCGCCGGGCATGGCGGCCGATTTCGTCGCGTTCGACCTGCGCCAGCCGCTCTTCGCAGGTGCGTTGCACGATCCCGTCGCGGCGCTCGTGTTCTGTGCACCGTCGCAGGTGGCGTATAGCGTGATCGGCGGGAAGGTGGTGGTGCGGGAAGGGCAGCTCGCGACGCTCGATCTGGGGCCCGTCATCGAGCGGCACAACCGGCTGGCGAAGGACTTGTTCGAAGCGGGGCGTTGAGGACGATTCGGGAAGATTCGGGACGATTCGGG
>DATGHJ010000381.1:0-9705 GCA_035308085.1 Trinickia sp.
CCGCATGCGCCGCAGGTGTCGCGTGTAAAGCCCGCTATCGATGAAATCAGCCAGCGCGATCTGGTCGGCGGGACGCCCGCGCCGCGCCAGTGCCCCAAGCGGGGCGCGGACCGCGGCCGTCAGCGAGGCCGGCACAACCATGAAACCGAGCCGCAGCGCCGGAAACATCGTCTTGCTGAACGTGCCGAGATAAATGACCGGCGCGTCTGCGGCGAGCCCCTGCACCGCGGGCAAAGGCGGGCCGTCGTGGCGAAACTCGCTGTCGTAGTCGTCTTCGATGATCCACGCGCCGGCCTGGCGCGCGTGCTCGATCAGCCACAGGCGGCGCTCCAGGCTCAGCACGCTGCCAAGCGGATACTGATGCGACGGCGTCACGTAGATCAGCTTCGGCGGCACGCGCCGCCAATCGTCCGCGCTCGGCGCGATGCCGTCCTTATCGACGGGCATCGGCACGATATGCAAGCCGGCCGACCTGAATGCGGCACGCGCGCCGTTGTATCCAGGATTCTCGAGCCACACGGTCGCGCCCGCGTCGGCGAACAGACGCGCGCACAGGTCGAGGCTGCTTTGCGTGCCGTCGGTGATGAACACCTGGTCGATTTCGCAGTTCACACCGCGCGACACCTTCAGATGCTCCGCAATCGCGTGCCTGAGCGCCGGATGCCCCTCGACGTTGCCATAGCCGAGATGCTGCGGGCCGACGGTGCGCCATGCGCGATCGAGCGAGGCACGCCATGCGCCAAGCGGAAACTCGTCGAGCGCCGGAATCCCGAGGCGAAATGGCTTTTGCTCGTCGTGCGCGACGCGCTCGCGGTGCAGCCCGTCGACGCGCCGCGCGAGCGTCACGTCCGGGCCCGCGGCGACCGGTGCGGGATCGCGCCGCGGCAGCCCGACGCGCGCCACTTCGGAACCCTGCCGCGTCGCGACGACGAAGCCCTCGTCGGCGAGCCGCTCGTAGGCGTACAGCACCGAATTGCGGGCCATGCGCAGCTCTTCGGCGAGCGCGCGCGTAGCGGCGAGCCGGCTGCCCTGCGCGAGGCGCCCGTCGAGGATCGCGTGGCGCAGGCACTCGTAGAGCAGCCGCTGCTGCGTTAGCCCGCGCTCTTTGTTCTCGCGCGAGTAGGTCGAAACGAGCAGCGCGTAATCCATTCTCGTGGCTCCAAAGTCTGTCTAATCCGTGGGTCTAATCATGGTGCCACGAGATCGCTATTCTTGGCGCTCGATCAACCCCTTTTGGAGAGCCCATTTCGATGAACCAGGCCGCCGCTCCCGCAGTTGCCCCCGCCACCGACCGCACCCGCGTTCGCCGCACTGCCGATCGCGCTCGCTACGACACCGACACGCTTCATTCGATCGTCGACGCCGCCTACGTCTGCCACATCGCCTTCAACGACGACACCGGCACGCACTGCATCCCGACCGCCTGCTGGCGCGAGGACGACCATCTCTACATCCACGGCTCGAACGGCAGCCGCATGCTGAAGGTGGCGGTCGCGGGCACGCAGGTCTGCGTGACGATCACGCATATCGACGGTCTCGTGCTCGCGCGCTCAGCGTTCAATCATTCGATGAATTACCGGTCCGCAGTGATCTATGGCGTGTTCGAGCGCGTGCCCGACGAGCACAAGGCGGCCCGTCTCGACGCGTTCATGGAAAAGCTCGCGCCCGGCCGCTCGATCGAAGCGCGCCCTGGCGACGAGAACGAGATGGCCGCCACGACGGTGTTGCGCATTTCGCTCGAAGAAGCGGCGTGCAAGATCCGCACGGGCGGCCCGCACGACGACGAAGGCGACATGGCGCGCGAGGTCTGGGCGGGCGTCCTGCCGATGGCGGTCGTCGCGCAAACGCCGATTCCGGACGGGCCGATGAACCACTTGCCCGACTACGTCGAGAAGTGGGCAACACCCTGACGAGCCGAGGCGAGGCCCAACCCCTCGCCCCGTCAGGGCAAACGCGCTGATGGTGCCGCACGCCGTGGGCGGGCCGTGCGCGTTGCTGCGCTATGAGCGCGCCACGCGCACGGCCGCTTGGCCGCCGCCGGCATTTCCGCCGATGCAACCCTCAAGTTTCACCGCAAGCCTGCCGTAATCAGTGGGTGTCGCTCCGCGTCACACCCGAATAGCGCCCGCGCGAAGCGCGAAGCGCGTTTGCCCTCGCCCACTGCGTCCCGCCATGTTCACACGCCTGTCCATCAAAGCCCGTCTCTACAGCACGCTCGGCCTGCTCGGGGTCCTGCTCATCGTCACCGGTCTGCTCGGCCAGATCGGCATGCAAGCGACCAACCGCGCGCTCAAAGATGCGTACTCGCACCAGCTCGCCTCGCAGATCGCGATCGGCAAGGCCAACCTGAACCTGACCATCGTGCGCACGACGCTCGACCGCGTGGCGCTGCATCCCGAATCGCCGGAGGTGCCCGCGCTGATCGACAAGGCGCTCAACTATCTCGCGATCTCCGACAAGGCCTGGCAGCAATACGCGTCGCTGCCGCGCAGCGCCGACGAAGAGGCGTTGTACGGCGCGGTGGCCTCGGCGCGTCAGGCCTTCGTGCAGCAAGCGATCCTGCCGCTCGTCGACGCCATGAAAAAAGGCGACCGCACGACCGCCGACACGCTCACGATGACGACCATCCCGCCGCTATCGGTCGCGCTCACGAAAGCGTCCAATGCGCTCGACGACTATCAGCGCACGCAAGGCAAAGCATCGTTCGAGACCGAACAGGACCGCTTCATGACGCTCTCATGGATCGGCGGCGTCCTGATCGTGCTCGGGCTCGTCTCGTGCGTGGGCTGCGCATTCAGCCTGCAGCGCGCGATTGCGCGTCCGCTCGCGCAGATCCTCGCGCACTTCACGCGCATCGCCGAAGGCGACCTGACCGGCCGCATCGAGACGCGCTCGCAGGACGAGATGGGCGAACTCGTGAAGGGCCTGCAGACGATGCAGCGCAGCCTGACCGACACGGTGCGCAAAGTCACGCACGGTTCCGAATCGATCGCGACGGCGACACGCCAGATCGCGGCGGGCAACACCGACCTGTCGCAGCGCACGGAAGAACAGGCGGCCGCGCTTCAAGAAACCGCCGCTAGCATGGAACAGCTCACGGCGACCGTGAAGCAAAACGCCGACAACGCGCGCGAAGCGCAATCGCTTGCCGACAACGCCCAGCAGATCGCGACGAAAGGCGGCGCGGTGGTCGGCGAAGTGATCGAGACGATGAACGAAATCGACCGCAGCTCGATCAAGGTCGTCGACATCATCGGCGTGATCGAAAGCATCGCGTTCCAGACCAATATCCTCGCGCTCAACGCGGCCGTGGAAGCCGCGCGCGCGGGCGAGCAAGGCCGCGGCTTCGCGGTCGTCGCGGGCGAAGTCCGCACGCTGGCGCAACGCTCCGCGGTGGCCGCGAAAGAGATCAAGGAGCTGATCGGCGAATCGGCGCAACGCGTGGCGACGGGCTCGCGGCTCGTCAGCTCGGCCGGCGCGACGATGGAGGACATTCAGAGCGCGGTGCGCAACGTCACGGACATCATGAACGAGATCGCCGCCGCCTCGAACGAGCAGAGCGACGGCATCGAGCAGGTCAATCGCGCCGTTTCGCAGATGGATGAAGTCTCGCAGCAGAACGCGGCGCTCGTCGAGCAAGCGGCGGCCGCGGCCGCGTCGCTCGAAGAACAGGCCGACGGCTTGCGCCGCGCGGTCTCGACGTTTCAGCTCGCGCAGTAACGAAGCGCCGGCCGCTTCGCGGCGGCGCTCAGCGATATCGATCAAGCAACGCCGTCGTCATGTTCCCTGCGCAAGTGTCGCGCGGCACGCTGCGACGCGACGACGATCAGCTTCATCGTCGCACGCGTCGCGCCGACGAAGAGCTTGCGCGCGCTGCGTTCGTCGAAGGTCTCGAAATCGACCTCGGTCAGAATCACGCACGGCGCCGATTGTCCCTTGAAGCGATAGATCGATTCGAGCAGCACGTCGCCCTCGCGATACTCGGGGTTGCCGAACAGATCGTATTTGCCCGTGAAGCTGCGCAGGCGGTGCGGGCCGAGATGATCGAGCGAAGTCAGCGCGGAGCCCTCGCGTCCGCGAAACGAGAGCACAGCGATGTCCTGCTTTCTGAAGCCGAGCGCGAGCGCCTGCGTGATCGCGCGCTTGGTTGCTTCGATGCCGCCGTCCGCGCTTGCGGCGTCGTAGGTCGAAACGGCGATGTCGGAGCTGTCGAACGGGCTGCCCGATACGAGACTCGCCGCAAGCGGCACGGGCGTGCCGACGATGTCGCGCACATAGTCGAGAATGTCGCGCGGGCTGCGGTAGTTCGTCGTTTCCTTGAGCACCGTCCAGCCCGGCAACGCGACCGGCTCGCGCATATAAAGGTTCTGCAGCGGGTCTTCGAGCCACCACCATGCGCCCTCCGGCGCAACGAGCCGCGCAAGCGCATCGATCCACGGCTGCTGGAAATCCTGTCCTTCGTCGACGATCAGGACGTCGAATTGCCAGCGCGAATCGATCCGTGCATCGGCAAACGTTGCCTCGAGGCGGCCGAAAATATCGGGCGCCTGGAAGTCGGGCGCCCTGCCCGCGTCGCGCGCGATCCAATCGCACAGTTGGTGATAGTTCGCGACCTTTGCCTCGGGCGGCGCCACGCGCGCGATGTGATCGGCGAGCGGCCGGTTAAAGCACACGTAAAGCGGCCGCTTGCCGTTCGCGACCGCATCCTTCATGACCTGCACCGCGAGCTGCGTCTTGCCGGAGCCCGCCGTGCCGATCACGCGCAAGCGGAACGGCGCGAACTCGAGCCGGCACGCCCAGGTGGCAAGCCCCCCTGCCAAACGCGTGACGAGCGTCCCCGCTTGACCGACCAGCGCGCTCGCGTCAGGCGTGAGCGCGAGTTCGTCGGCGAGAAAGTGGTGGATCTTGGGCGCGCATGCGAGGCGCGGCTCATCCGCGGGCAGCGCCTCGCGAATGATCGAAACCAGCCGGTCCCGGCGCGTGGCATCGACGATACGATCCGGGTTCACGCCCGCAATCGCCGTGTTCTTCACGACATAATCCGGGCAATACAGCAGTTCTTCGATGCAGTAAGTGCCCGCGCCGAACGCGGCGGTAAAGCGGCGATGCATCCCTTCGATCGTGCGCGCCAATTGAATCGACACGTTGCGCTCGGTCTGCAGATAAACCTTGACGAGCCCCTTGGGCGTCTCGCGCAGAAACCCGGCCTTTTGCTCGACGATCATCACGCGTCCCGCCGGACTCACGATCGCGAAGTCCGCTTCGCCGAACACCGAGAAGCTCTGGTTCAGGCGCGTCCAATGCACACCGTGATAGACGGTGTAGCCGTCAGGCAGCGCGCCTTCGAGCAGCGCAAGCGTCTCGCGCTCGCGCTGCGCGGCGCCGACGGCGGCTAAGTGCTTCCAATCGTCAGGGACGGTGCGGGCCATTGAGGAGCCTCCTGGCTGGGCCTTCGAAGATCGCCGTATTGTACAAATTCGCCAAGGCAAAACGCCCGCCGCCGCGCCGGGGGCAGCGCAAGCCTGTTATCGGCGTGAACAGCCCCAAGGCATGGTAGGCGAGCCGTCAGGCTGATCGTGTATCGTAACGAGAACGATAATTGGAGGAATGGACCAATGCTGACAATCTGGGGACGCGCCAACTCGGTCAACGTGCAAAAGGTGCTCTGGGTCTGCGACGAACTGAGCCTGCCTTACGAGCGCATCGATGCCGGGCTGCAGTTCGGCCGCGTTCGCGATCCCGACTATCTCGATCTCAATCCGAACGGCCAGATCCCGACGCTCGTCGACGGCACCTTCGTGCTGTGGGAATCGAATTCGATCTTGCGCTACCTCGTCACGCAGTACGGGCCGACGAGCCAGCTCTACCCGAACGACCCGAAGCTGCGCGCGAGCATCGACCGCTGGCTCGACTGGTCGCTGTCGACGCTGCAGCCGGCCGAACGCCCGGTGTTCTTGAGCGTCGTTCGCACGCCCGCTGCCGAGCGCAACCTCGTGCAGTTCGAAGCCGACCTGAAGACCGTCACCGCGCGCTGGAAGCTGCTCGACGATCACTTGAGCGGCCGCTTCTTTCTGGAAAGCGACAAGTTCACGATCGCCGATATCGTGCTCGGCGCGTTCGCGAAACGCTGGTTTGGACTCACAGGTGTGGAACGGCCGTCGATGCCGAATCTCGAGCGCTGGTATTCGCGGCTCGAACAGCGCGCGCCGTTCAAGAAGCATATCGATCTGCCGCTAACCTGACTCGGCGCTTTGCGCCGATGCCGCGGCGGCGAGTCAGCGGTCCTCGGAGCGTGGCTCCAGCCCGCTGCGCCGATCCAGCGCGCGCTGCAACACTGAATCGATCAGCGCGAGCGGCACGGGCTTCGTCAAATGCGCATCGAACCCGCCTTGCAGCGAACGCTCTATGTCGCTCGCCTGGCCAAAGCCCGTCATCGCCGCACAAAGCATCTCGTTCGCGGACGGAATCGACTTCAACTGGCGCAAGACGGCAAAGCCGTCCGCGCCCGGCATGGCGATGTCGATCAGCGCGACATCGACGCGCTCGGTGCTCGCAATCGCGAGCGCCTGTAAGCCGTTGTAGGCGACCCGCACGCGATGCCCCTTGAGCGTCATCAGCATCGCCATGCTGTCGGCCGAATCGCGGTTGTCGTCGACGATCAGCACGTGCAGGGCGTTGCGGCTGTCGCTCTCGGCCCTGTTCGGGGGCGGCGTCGCCGCGTCGGCGTCCGATGCCACCAGTGAAGCATCGAGCCGCGGCAAGGTCAGCGTAAACGTGGCGCCTTGGCCTTGGCCGTCGCTCGCCACCGTCACCGCGCCCCCATGCATTTCCGCGAGCCACCGGCAAAGCGTCAGGCCGACGCCGAGGCCCCCCTCCTTTCTTTCGAGCCGATTGTCGGCCTGCACGAACAAATCGAAGATCGAATCGAGCGCGTCGGCCTCGACCCCGCAGCCGCGGTCAATCACGCGCAACGCCGCCAACGTCCCCTCCGCGTGCACCGACACACTGATCCGCGAACTCGGCTCCGAGAATTTCGAGGCGTTGGAGAGCAGGTTCTGCGTGATCTGAACCAGGCGCGCCAAATCGCCGTTCACCATGATGCGCGACTTCGGATAGGTGAAGTCGACGGCCTGGTGCCGCATGTCGAGGTGCGGGCGTATCATCTCGATGCTGCGCGTCACGACGTCGCTCAAGTCGACCGGTTCGAGGCGCAGCACGATCTTGCCGGTGGTCACGCGGCCGACGTCGAGCAGATCGTCGACGAGACGCGCGAGGTGGGACACCTGCCGGTCGATCATGTCGCGGCACTGCTTGACTGTCGGGCTCACGAACGGCTCGAGCATCATCACGCCCAACGCGTTGCGCACCGGCGCCAGCGGGTTGCGCAACTCGTGCGCGAGCGTGGCGAGAAACTCGCTCATGTGCCGGCTCGCGACTTCGAGCTCGCGCAGGCGCTTCCTTTCCGTCATGTCGCGTGTCACCTTTGCAAAGCCACACAATTCGCGCTTGCCGCCACGCGTTTCGTACACCGCGGTAATCACCACGTTGGCCCAGAACATCGAGCCGTCCTTGCGCACGCGCCAGCCTTCGTCCTCGACGCGCCCGACCCGGGTCGCCGTGACGAGTTCCTGTTCCGGCTTGCCTGCCGCGACATCGTCGGGGGGATAGAAGACCGAAAAGTGCTGGCCCATGATGTCCCGCGCCGAATACCCCTTGATCTTCTGCGCGCCGGTATTCCAGCTCGCCACGCGGCCGTCGCGATCGAGCATGAAGATCGCGTAGTCCTCGACCGCTTCGACAAGGATTCGGAAGCGCTCCTCGGGCGGCGCGACGAGTTCGCGTTCGCGCACATCGCGCGCCGAGGCGCCGGGCGACGGCTCTGGGGCGGAAGAGTCCGGGTGCATGTGGGTGGCGGGTTCGTTAGGGGCTGTTCACGCTAATCGCAAATCCTTCTTCCGGCGGCCAGAACAAGCCTGCATTAGCGTAAACCGGACTTCCGGGCGCGGCCCAATCGGCCGCTTCAAGCGCTTAAGCAAAGCTTATGCCGAAGTTCCTTATCTGGGACGGCCTGGGGCGCTCGCCGATCGAGCAAGTGTATGGCCCGACCCGCGCCAACGTGCGCCGATAAGCGCCGATACGCGGGAAGCGCATTCCATTGATCGGCGGCACGGCCGACATGCAGAATCAATTGCGGGTCGATGAGGTCGGCTTGCAACCAATGCTTGCAAATTTGACAACGCGATTGCAAAAAATCGTATTCGACAGACCAAACGTGGTGCGCGGCGCAAAGATTTCGCCGCACGCGTATTCGGACGCGTATTCGGACGCGTCCGAGCGAGCGCCCCACCGCGATGCCTCATGCGCGGAGCGGCCGCGGCCCCCACGCGAGCCGCGGGTCGCCGGAAGACTTACGCGGCAGCGCTCTTCGCTGCGGCGGCGCCGCGCTTCGCGCGACCGGCCGTTTTCGCGGCGCGAGCCGATTTGACCGCTTTGCCCGACTTCGCTGCGGTCTTTTTGGCCGCGACGGCTTTCTTCGCCGGAGCCTTGCGCGCTATCGTCCGCTTGGCGCCGCCCGCCTTCTTGGCGGCAGCCGTTTTTTTAGCGGCTGCCGGCTTCGCGGCCGCGGCGCCCGCCTTCGACTTGTCGATCAGGAAGACTGAGCGGTCTTTTGCATCCTTGATCCATGCCGGCGGACGAGCATGGCCGCTCCATGTCGCGCCCGTCTCGGGGTTCAGGTACTTCGGCGCAAGCTTGCCCGCTGCCTTGAGGCCCTTGGCCTTTGCCGCCGCGCCCGCGTAGCCGGCCGCGCCCTTCGGCTTGGGACCGCGCTTCTTCGGCATATGAGCGTCGAGGTCGGCGGTGGTCAAGCCGTGTTGGTTCATCAGCGCGCGGATTTCCCCGATCACGGCAGTCGCCCGTTTGGCGATCAAGCTCTCCGCTTGCGCCTGCAATTTCTCGATACGGCTTTGGATTTGCTTGAGCGTAGCCATCTTTTCTCCTTAAGAATGAATTGCGTGACTATGCCACGGGATGCTTGAGTTGACTAACGCTATCTGGCCTTGCTTAGCAAAGGATAATAAAAAAGCGCCCCAAAGGGCGCTAAAAAACAACACATTTCGCTTAAAGATGCTTGCTGCAGCGCAGCCGGAATGCGGGTTAGAAATTGAAATTATCGATGTTGCTCGCGTCGAAGGTGGTCGGCGGCCCAAGAATAATTTCGCCATCCTTGCCGATCGTCCGCTTGCCGAGCTTGCCGGCGTCGAACGATTCGCCCTCCTTGCCGGTGATCGTGCCCGACACCAAGTTAGCCGCGGCATAAGCGGCCAGATAGCCCAATTGACCCGGGTCCCACAATTGAAACGCCTTGACGGTGCCGTTCTTGATGAACGCGCGCATCTGGTTCGGTGTGCCAAGACCCGTCAGCATGACCTCGCCTTTCTTGGGCGAAGTCGACAAATAGCGCGCCGCCGCGGCAATGCCTACCGAAGTCGGCGCCACGATGCCTTTCAAATTCGGATAAGCCTGGAGCAAACCTTGCGTTTCGACGAACGATTTCTGGTCGTCATCGTTGCCGTAAGCGATCTTGACGAGCTTCATCTTCGCGTATTCGGGCTTTTTCAATTCCTCCTGCATCCACTTGATCCAGGTATTCTGATTCGTCGCATTAGGCGTCGCCGAAAGAATCGCGAATTCGCCCTCGCCGCC
>DATGHJ010000382.1:0-2816 GCA_035308085.1 Trinickia sp.
GAAAAGGTGTTCGTCAACGTCAATCCGCAGTCCACCTTGCTGCTCGGCCAGGCTCGGGGCGCCGCGATTTGCGGGCTCGTCGCGGGCGGCGTGCCAGTGGCCGAATACACCGCGCTGCAATTGAAGCAGGCGGTGGTCGGCTACGGCCGCGCAACGAAAGAGCAAATGCAGCAGATGGTCGTGCGCTTGCTGAGCCTCTCCGGCGTGCCCAGCACCGACGCCGCCGATGCCCTCGGCATGGCGATCTGCCACGCCCACGGCGGCGATACGCTCAACACGCTGGGCGGCATCGCGCCCGCGCTCGCAAAAAAAGGCTTGCGAGTGCGGCGCGGACGGCTCATCGGTTGATTGCGTTAGCGCTGCGCTACACTCGCCCATTCCCTCACCGCTTCCCTCACGATTGAACTCGCCATGATCGGTCGCATTGCCGGCGTCCTGCTGGAAAAAAATCCGCCTCATCTGCTCGTCGATTGCAACGGCGTCGGCTACGAAGTCGACGTGCCGATGAGCACGTTCTACAACCTGCCCTCGACCGGCGAAAAAGTGGTGCTGCTCACGCAGTTGATCGTGCGCGAGGACGCCCACCTCCTATACGGGTTCGGCTCCGCGCAGGAGCGCTCGACGTTCCGCGAGCTGCTGAAGATCACCGGTATCGGCGCGCGGATGGCGCTCGCAGTACTGTCGGGCATGAGCGTGCATGAGCTGTCCCAGGCGGTCACTCTGCAGGATGCGGCTCGCCTGACGCGCGTGCCCGGCATCGGCAAGAAAACGGCGGAACGGCTGCTCCTCGAACTGAAGGGCAAACTGGGCGCCGATCTCGGCACGATGGCCGCTGCGGCGTCGGCATCCGACCACGCGACCGATATCCTGAACGCACTGCTCGCATTGGGTTACTCCGAAAAAGAGGCGCTGGCAGCCATCAAGAACGTGCCGGCGGGCACGGGTGTGTCCGAAGGCATCAAGCTGTCGCTGAAGGCGCTGTCGAAGGCATAAAGCGCATCGCTTGCGTTGCGGTAACCGCTTGAACCGCGGCGCACGGTAACCGCGCCAACCAACCGAGCTTCGCACGCCGCGACTTGCCGCGCGATTCGGCCATTCGGACTAAGGCGTATTCACTCCAATCGTCCTAAGCCGTTCGGCCAGCTTTCGGAACACGCCCTGCGCGGTACAATGCGAGCATGATCGAAACCGACAAACTCGCCGCCGAACGCATCATTGCCGCCACGCCCGTGTCGTCGCACGAAGAGGCGTTCGAGCGCGCGTTGCGCCCCCGTCAGCTCGACGAATACGTCGGACAGGAAAAGGTACGCGGTCAACTGGAAATTTTCATCGAGGCGGCCAAACGCCGCTCCGAAGCGCTCGACCACGTGCTGCTGTTTGGTCCGCCAGGACTCGGCAAGACCACGCTCGCGCACATCATCGCGCGTGAAATGGGCGTGAATTTGCGGCAAACGTCGGGGCCTGTGTTGGAGCGCGCCGGCGACCTCGCCGCGCTTCTGACGAACCTCGAAGCGAACGACGTCCTCTTCATCGACGAAATCCATCGGCTCTCGCCGGTCGTCGAGGAAATCCTGTATCCCGCGCTCGAGGACTATCAAATCGACATCATGATCGGCGAGGGTCCGGCGGCGCGCAGCGTCAAGCTCGACCTGCAGCCGTTCACGCTGGTCGGCGCGACGACGCGCGCCGGCATGCTGACCAATCCGCTGCGCGACCGCTTCGGCATCGTCGCGCGTCTCGAGTTCTACGACGCCGAGCAGCTGTCGCGCATCGTGCGCCGCTCGGCAACCCTACTTGGCGCGCAGATCCATCCCGACGGCGCGCTCGAAATCGCGAAACGCTCGCGCGGCACGCCGCGGATTGCAAACCGCCTGCTGCGTCGCGTGCGCGACTATGCCGAGGTCAAGGCCGACGGCAACATCACCGCCCAAGTCGCCGACGCCGCGCTCGCGATGCTTGATGTCGACCCGGTCGGCTTCGACCTGATGGACCGCAAGCTGCTCGAAGCGATTCTGCACAAGTTCGACGGAGGCCCGGTCGGCGTCGACAACCTCGCGGCCGCCATCGGCGAAGAACGCGACACGATCGAAGACGTGCTGGAGCCGTACCTGATTCAGCAAGGCTTCCTGCAGCGCACGCCGCGCGGCCGCGTGGCGACGCTCCTGACCTACCGGCACTTCGGTCTCGCCGCGCCGGATTCGTCGAGCCCGGTGCGCAATCTCTGGGACGCGGGAAAAGCCTGATCGGCCCACGGCGCGGAGAGCTTCAACGATGTCGGATCACGCGGGCAGTCCCCACGAAGAACACGCGAGAGGCGGCCCTCGGCTCCTCCGACGGCTGCGCTCGAAACTCGCGCAAGGCGTCACGCACCTGACGACCGGCAGCGGCCCGAAGCTCGACTACGCTTCCCCGCCAGGAGACCCCGGCCTTTTCGGACCGGACGCCATCTGCTGGAAAGTCCACGCCGATTTCACGTCGATGATGGTCGGCGGCATCAGCGCCTTGCTGCTCCAGGCGCTGCATCCGCTGGCGCTCGCGGGTGTCTGGGATCACTCGTCGTTTCGCACCGATATCCTCGGGCGCTTGCGCCGCACCGCGACCTTCATCGCCGGCACCACCTACGGCAGCCGCAGCGATGCGCTGGCGCTGGTCGAGCGCGTGAAGCAGATCCACCTCGGGGTCACCGGCACCGCACCGGACGGCAGGCCGTATCAAGCAAGTGACCCGGCGCTGTTGACCTGGGTACATGTCGCCGAGGTATCGAGTTTTCTTGCCGCCCATCTGCGCTACGTGAATCCGTCGATGCCACTCGCGGC
>DATGHJ010000383.1:0-2529 GCA_035308085.1 Trinickia sp.
CCCCCATCACCGGCAGCGCGCCGGCGTCGTCGAAATAGATCCCGATGCTCAGGTTGACCTTGTTCTGCCGCGGATCGTGCTGAAAGTCTTCGTTGAGGCTCAGGATCGGGTCGCCGGGATAGGCGGGAACGTGCTCGAACATCGCGATTCTCCAAGTAGCGTCTATGGGTTCGGTGAGACGCATAGTGTCGGTCAGATCGCGGCTTTCGACAACCGAGCGTAATCGCTTGCCTTCAATCCTCCTCGACGATGCGCTGCAGCAGCCCGGGCATCCGGCTCAACGGCGCACGCTCAGGAGGCTCATAAATACGCTCAATCGTCTCAAGCCTGCGTCCTGTGTCTATCGAAGCGCGGCGGCGAGCGCTACCCTACAATCCTTCGATGTCGCACTAGGCAAATCGCGTTAACGGAAAGGGCTCATCATGCCGACACCTGCACACGAGAATGACACCGGTTCGCCCTGGCATGCAGGCGAATTGGCGCTGCAGCGGCGTGCGGGAGTCGCGAGGCAAATGGACGACGTGGGCCGCCGCGTGGTGCGCGATCATCTGATCGACCAACATCGCGAGTTCTATCCGCTCATTCCGTTCGTCGCGCTCGGCGCCGTGGACGCAGACGGCGACGTATGGGCCACCTTGCTCGCGGGCGAGCCCGGCTTCATGCACGCGCCGACGCCTGACGCGCTGCGTGTGAACGCGATGCGCGATCCGCGCGATCCGGCCAGCGCCGGGATTCGCGATGGTGCTGCGATCGCGCTCATCGGCGTCGAGCTGCACACACGGCGGCGCAACCGGTTGAACGGCGTCGTGAGCCATTCGTCCGAGCGCGGATTCGATATCGCCGTCCGGCAATCGTTCGGCAACTGCAACCGCTATATCCAAGCGCGTCAGTTCGAATTCGTTCGCGAGCCGGCGCTTCCGTCGGCGCACGCGCCGGTGCATTTGTCCCGCCTCGACGCGCGCGCGGCCTCGCTGATTGCAGCAGCCGATACGTTTTTTGTCGCGTCGTACGTTGAGCGCGGCGGCGGCCGCCGCGAGGTCGACGTCTCGCATCGCGGCGGCAAACGCGGATTCGTCCGCCTCGGTGAAAACGGCGTGCTCACCGTGCCGGACTTCTCGGGCAACTTGTTCTTCAATACGCTCGGCAACTTTCTGTCGAATCCGAAGGCCGGGCTCGTCTTTGCCGATTTCGAAAGCGGCGACGTGCTGCAGCTCACGGGCGAAGCCGAAGTAGACCTCGACTCGCCCGAGATCGCCACGTTCCGGGGCGCGGAGCGGTTGTGGCGCTTCACGCCGCGGCGCATCGTCTATCGTGCGGGGGCGATGCCGCTACGCTGGACGCTGCCGGAAGACGGCGTCTCGCCCTATTCGACCATGACCGGAAGCTGGGAAGAGAGCGCGGAACGCGTCAAGGCGATGAAGCTCGCCGACACATGGCGGCCCTTCCGGATCGCGAAGATCGTCGACGAAAGCTCGGTGATCCGTTCGTTTCATCTCGAACCCGCGGATGGGGCGGGACTGATCCCTCACTTGGCCGGCCAGCACCTGCCGATCCGCATCTCCCGTACCACCGACGAAACGCCGCTGACCCGCACTTATACGCTATCGGTCGCGCCGTCCGACGGCGCCTACCGGATCAGCGTCAAGCGCGATGGTGTCGTATCGCAACATCTGCACGATACGCTGCGCGAGGGCGACGTGATCGAAGCGCGCGCGCCTGCCGGCAACTTCACGATCGACGCGCACGAATCGCGCCCCGTCGCATTGCTGGCCGGCGGCGTCGGCGTGACGCCGATGCTCGCGATGTTGCGGCATCTCGTCCACGAGGGCTTGCGCCGCCGACGGATTCGTCCGGCGTGGTTCTTCTATTCCGCGCGCTCGCTTACCGAGCGTGCGTTCATGGCGGAAATCGAAGCGCTGGTCGAAAAGTCGCGAGGCGCCGTGCGCCTCATTCGCTTGCTGAGCGATACCGAGGGCGCCGTCGAACAACACGACTACGATGCGCAAGGCCGCCTCGATATCGACGTGCTGAAAGAAACGCTGCCCTTCGACGATTTCGATTTCTACGTCTGCGGTCCATCCGGATTCACGCAATCGCTCTATGACGGTTTGCGCGGACTTTCGATTGCGGACAAGCGCATCCACTCCGAATCGTTCGGTCGGTCTGGGCTGCAGCGCACCCAGGATCGATGCGCCGAAGCCGAACAGGCGCGAGCGCCTGCGCAAGCGTCCGCTCCGGTGGTATTCGTCGCCTCGGGCAAGGAAGCGCGCTGGACGCCCGATGACGGAACGCTGCTCGAGCTGGCGGAAGCACGCGGGCTGACGCCTGAGTTCGGCTGCCGCGCGGGAATGTGTGGCGCGTGCCGCACGCGGATCGTGGAAGGCGCGGTCGCTTATCGGGAACCGCCGATGTTCGAGGTGCCCGACGGCGAAGCGCTGCTTTGCTGCGCCGTTCCGGCGAGCGCGGAGAAGGCAGGCGGCGAGCGGCTACTGCTCGATCTATGACGCACAGCGCGCCGGCTCGCCATCT
>DATGHJ010000384.1:0-2769 GCA_035308085.1 Trinickia sp.
GACTGGATCGTCGAGCACCCCGAGTACCACGACGCGTTGGCGGATACGGAAGGATCGGCGGCCGCCGCGGACTACTCGCCCGAGCACGGCCAGACCAACCCGTTCCTGCATCTGTCGATGCACCTCGCGATCAGCGAGCAGCTATCGATCGACCAGCCGCCCGGCATCCGCGCCGCGCACGAGCGCCTTGCCGCGCGCCTCGGCTCGACCCACGACGCGCAGCACGCGATCATGGAATGCCTCGGCGAGACGATCTGGGAAGCGCAGCGCAATAACACGCCGCCCGATTCGGACGCGTATCTCGCCCGCATCGAACGGCGCGCGTCACGCGACTGACGGTCGACTGCGGGGCGCTACGGCAGCGCGATCGAGCGCAAGCGCTCGAAAACCCGTGCACCAAACAAAACACCCCGCGCGAGGCGGGGTGTTTTGTCGCTGGATCGGCAACGCTGCCGGAACCTGCTGCCGCGTTACTTCTTCTCGACCAGATCGCCCTGCAGCGACTCGATGTACGCGGCGATATCCTTCATGTCGCTCTGCGACAGGCTCTGCACCTGCGCGGCCATGATCGCGTTGTTGCGGCCGAAGTGCGGGTTGCCGGTGCCCATCTGATACTGGCGCAGCGCGTAGAAGATGTAGTCGGAGTGCTGGCCCGCGAGCTTCGGATACTCCGGGCTCACCGGCTTGTTGAGGCCCGGACCGTGGCATGCCGCGCAGTTGTGGGCGTCGGCGAGCACCTTGCCGTTGCCGGCGTCGGCGGCGATTGCCGGATTGAACGCGACGAAAGCGCCGAGCACGGCCGCTGCGCTCGCAGCCTTGAACACCGTGCGGAGTGCCTGATTAGGCTTGTTCATGAATTCTCCTATCCCGCGAAATTAGATAGCTCAGTGATGGTTCGAACGCCATTGGCAATGCGCCTTCATCACTTGTCGGGATTGTCTTTCGAGGTGGGCGTCTGCTTCGCGTAGTAGGCCGCGATATCGGCGATGTCCTGGTCGGAGAGCGATGCGGTGATCGCGTGCATCGTGTCGAAATGACGGTCGCCTTTCTTATAGGCGTGCAGTGCGTTTTCGAGGTATTGCTGGTTCTGGCCGCCGAGGATCGGTACCCGGTAGACCTCCGGGTACGCCGTGCGATACTCGGGAATGCCGTGGCAGCCGATGCACATCGCAACCTTGCTCCGGCCCGCCTTCGCGTTGCCGACGACATCCGCTGCCTGCGCGCTCACCGCGAAGCCCGCAAACGCTGCCAGCGCTGCGATCACGACGTGTTTGCCGACGAGTTTGTTCATAGCTCTTGTAACCTAGCTTGAGGGGAAACAGGCGCCCAGAAAGGCAACGGCCCGCGCCGTTCTACTTATAGGGTTGCCACGCAGGCCAAAAAAATCGGCCCAATTGTACCGCGTCGCCGCGCGGTGCGTCCACAAGCCGCACTCCCTTGTGAGCGGCCTACACGATACGCCGCCCGCCCAAGAGGCAAAAGGGCTTCTGACTTATACTGGAATTTTTTGAAAGAGCGTCCGACATGCGTTTCGAAGGCTCCTCGCAGTACGTCGCCACCGACGACCTCAAGCTCGCGGTCAACGCCGCGATGACCCTGAAACGCCCGCTGCTCATCAAGGGCGAACCGGGCACCGGCAAGACGATGCTCGCCGAGGAAGTCGCGGCCGCGCTCGGCATGCCGCTCCTGCAGTGGCACATCAAGTCGACGACGAAGGCGCAGCAGGGCCTCTACGAATACGACGCCGTGTCGCGCCTGCGCGATTCGCAACTCGGCGACGAGCGCGTGAAGGACATCGCCAACTACATCGTGAAAGGCGTGCTCTGGCAGGCGTTCGAATCGGACCGGCAGACGGTGCTCCTGATCGACGAAGTCGACAAGGCCGACATCGAATTCCCGAACGACTTGCTGCGCGAGCTCGATCGCATGGAGTTCTACGTGTACGAGACGCGCGAGCTCGTGCGCGCCAAGCACCGGCCGCTCGTCATCATCACGTCGAACAACGAGAAGGAGCTGCCCGACGCGTTCCTGCGGCGCTGCTTCTTCCACTACATCAAGTTCCCGGAACCGGCGACGATGCAGCAGATCGTCGAGGTCCACTATCCCGGCATCAAGCAGGAGTTGCTGTCGGCCGCGCTCACGAGCTTCTTCGAATTGCGCAACGTGTCGGGGTTGAAGAAGAAGCCGTCGACCTCGGAACTGCTCGATTGGCTCAAACTGCTGCTCGCCGAGGACATTGCGCCCGAAGCGCTGCGCTCGACCGACCAGAAGCAGATCGTTCCGCCCTTGCACGGCGCGCTGCTGAAGAACGAGCAGGACGTGAACCTGTTCGAGCGGCTCATCTTCATGAATCGCCATAACCGTTGATCGCGAGCCGACGCCGCAACGCCGGCCACGCTCGTTCGACCGAACCCGCGAAGGAACCCGCATGCTGATCGACTTTTTCTATTCGCTGCGCGCCGCGAAGCTGCCGGTCTCGGTCAAGGAGTACCTCACGCTGATCGAGGCGCTCAAGGCGCAGGTGATCGCGCCGTCGCTCGACGAGTTTTACTATCTGTCGCGCATGACGCTCGTGAAGGACGAGCAGTATTTCGACAAGTTCGACAAGGCGTTCGGCGCGTATTTTCACGGCGTCGAAAGCACGGCGGCGCTTGCGTTCGACGTGCCGCTCGACTGGCTCAAGAAAAAGCTCGAGCGCGAATTCACGCCCGAGGAAAAAGCGCAGATCGAAGCGATGGGCGGCCTCGACAAGCTGATGGAGCGCCTGAA
>DATGHJ010000385.1:0-2713 GCA_035308085.1 Trinickia sp.
AGAATCTGGTCCAGGCCGCACTGGAGTTCGTCAACAACCAACCCGGCGGCTTGAGCGGCCTGGTCCAGCAGTTCCACGAAAAAGGCGTGGGCGACATCGTCAACTCGTGGATCAGCAACGGCGAGAATCAGGCGATTTCGCCGGAAACGCTCCAGAACGTGCTCGGCTCCGACGCGCTCTCCGGCATCGCGCAGAAGGCCGGTGTGTCGCCTGATCAAGTGTCCGGGCTGCTCGCGCAGGTGCTGCCGCACGTCGTCAATCACGCGACGCCCGACGGCGAAGTGCCGGCCGGCGGCCAGCTCGATGTGTCGAGCGTGCTCGGTTCGCTCGGCGGCGCCGGCGGCCTGGCATCGCTCGCGGGCGGGCTGTTCGGCAAGAAGGACGCCTGAACGCGCGCTGCAGCGTCGGCTATTCAAGCGGCGCCTCGCAGCCGCACACCACCGCGCGCCAGACGAGTGTCTCGCGCACTTGAACAAACACCCCGCGCGAAGGCGGGGTGTTTGTTTTTCCGGCGCTACCGCTTAGTGAACGACGCGCTCGAACACGAGCTTGCCGTCGTCCGCCTCGACCGGAATCACGTCCTTCGGACCGAACTTGCCGGCCAGAATCAGCTTTGCGACCGGATTTTCGATCTCCTGCTGGATCGCGCGCTTCAACGGCCGCGCGCCGAACAGGGGGTCGTAGCCAACTTTCGCGATCTGCTCGAGCGCCGCGTCCGACACGACGAGCTGCATGTCGAGCTTCGCGAGGCGATCGTGCAGACGCTGCAGTTGGATCCTCGCAATCGATTCGATGTTCGAACGATCGAGCGAATGGAACACGACGACGTCGTCGATCCGGTTCAGGAACTCGGGCCTGAACTGCAGCTTCACTTCCTCCCAGACCGCGTCCTTCACGGCTTCCTGCGGCTCGCCGACCATCTGCTGAATCAGCTGCGAGCCGAGGTTCGACGTCATCACGATCACCGTGTTCTTGAAGTCGACGGTGCGCCCCTGGCCATCGGTCATACGGCCGTCGTCCAGCACCTGCAGCAGCACGTTGAAGACGTCCGGGTGCGCCTTCTCGATCTCGTCGAGCAGGATCACGCTGTACGGCTTGCGACGCACGGCCTCGGTCAGATACCCGCCTTCCTCGTAGCCGACATAGCCCGGCGGCGCGCCGATCAAACGCGCGACGCTGTGCTTTTCCATGAATTCGCTCATGTCGATGCGGATCAGGTGGTCTTCCGAATCGAACAGGAACGCGGCGAGCGCCTTGCACAGTTCCGTCTTGCCGACGCCCGTCGGCCCGAGGAACAGAAACGAGCCATACGGACGGTTCGGATCGGACAAACCCGCACGCGAGCGGCGGATCGCGTCGGCCACTGCGCTGATCGCCTCGTCCTGGCCGATCACGCGCTCGTGCAGCTTCTCTTCGATCTGCAGAAGCTTTTCGCGCTCGCCCTGCATCATCCGCGACACCGGAATGCCGGTCGAACGCGACACGACTTCCGCGATTTCTTCTGCACCCACTTGCGTGCGCAACAGACGCGGACGTGTCGGGTTGTTCTGCTCCCTCGCCTCGGCCTGCGTCACCTGCTTCAGACGCGCCTCGAGTTCGGGCAGTTTGCCGTACTGCAGCTCGGCGACCTTCTCGAGCTTGCCCTCGCGCTGCAGGCGCGTGATTTCCGCGCGCGTCCGTTCGATGTCTTCCTTCAACTGCGCGCTGCCCTGCACGGCCGCTTTCTCGGCGGTCCAGATCTCTTCGAGATCCGAATACTCGCGGTTCAGACGCTCGATCTCTTCCTCGATCAGCTGCAGGCGCTTTTGCGACGCTTCGTCCTTTTCCTTCTTGACGGCTTCGCGCTCGATCTTCAACTGAATGAGACGGCGGTCGAGCTTGTCCATCTCTTCCGGCTTCGAATCGATTTCCATCTTGATCTTCGAAGCGGCTTCGTCGATCAGGTCGATGGCCTTGTCCGGCAGGAAGCGATCGGTGATGTAGCGATGCGAGAGCTCCGCGGCCGCGACGATGGCCGGGTCGGTGATCTCGACGCCGTGGTGCAGCTCGTACTTTTCCTGCAAGCCACGCAGGATCGCAATCGTCGCCTCGACCGACGGTTCGTCCACGAGCACCTTCTGGAACCGGCGCTCGAGCGCCGCGTCCTTCTCGATGTACTTGCGGTATTCGTCGAGCGTGGTCGCGCCGATGCAATGCAGCTCGCCGCGCGAGAGCGCCGGCTTCAGCATGTTGCCCGCATCCATCGCGCCTTCGGCCTTGCCCGCGCCAACCATCGTGTGGATTTCGTCGATGAAGACGATGGTCTGGCCTTCGTCCTTCGCGATGTCGTGCAACACCGCTTTCAGGCGCTCCTCGAACTCGCCGCGATACTTGGCGCCCGCGATGAGCGCGCCCATGTCGAGCGCGAAGATGGACTTATCCTTGAGCCCTTCCGGCACGTCGCCGCGCACGATCCGCTGAGCCAGCCCCTCTACGATCGCTGTCTTGCCCACCCCCGGCTCGCCGATCAGCACGGGGTTGTTCTTGGTGCGGCGCAGCAGCACCTGGATCGTGCGGCGGATCTCCTCATCCCGACCGACGACCGGGTCGAGCTTGCCCGAGCGGGCCATCTTGGTGAGGTCGCGGCCGTACTTCTCCAGCGACTGGTAGGTGGTTTCGGGGTTCTGGGAGCTGACGCGCTGCCCGCCGCGAATCTCCTGCAGCGCCTGCAACA
>DATGHJ010000386.1:0-10969 GCA_035308085.1 Trinickia sp.
CGGGCAGATGACGCGGTCGGTGCGCGGCAAGAGCCTCAATACGCGCTACGTATGCGACATCCTTCCGCAGGCCGAGCCGGCCGAGTCGCTGCTCGTCGTCGAGGTGCGCACCCCGGGCGGGCACGCGTCGAGCTACCCTCCGCACAAGCACGACACCGAAAACGTGCCGCTCGAGAGTTCGCTCGAAGAAACCTACTACCACCGCCTCAATCCGCCGCAAGGGTTCGCATTCCAGCGCGTCTATACGGACCTGCGCGATATCGACGAATCGATGGCGGTTGAGGACCACGACGTGGTGATGGTGCCGCGCGGCTACCACCCGGTGGTCGTGCCCTATGGGTACGACTCGTACTACCTCAACGTGATGGCCGGGCGCGAGCGCGTCTGGCACTTCAAGAACGATCCGGCGCACGAGTGGATCCTGGAGAAACACGCCGAGTGACTGCGGACATGCCTGACGCGCGCCGGATCAACCCGGCGCGAGCCAGGCTTCGGTCGTCTCGCGGTCAAGCGCGGCGATGCACCCATTCCCCGAGCGCCACGGACGCAGCTTCCCCCGTTCGACAGGCCGATATTCAATCAACTCGAATGACAACGCGATCGTCCCATGCGGGGGGCGGGTGGCGAATGCCCCGCTGGACATGGATGGCGTAAGAGCGCTCATTCCAGCGATTTTGGGTCGACGGCGGCGATATCCATCTTCATCTCCAGGCTAAATGCGTGCTCGCATCCATCACACGCAAATTGATTAAAAATATAATCAGAAAAGTCTGTTTAAATAATCGCGTTGAAATTGAAACCATGCAGTTGAAAAAAACCGATTATTTCAATTCGCAACGCATTTATTGTATTGAAAATTGTTAAATTTTCATCGCACCCATCCATATGATTGACGCTTCAAATACGAGTATCTACGATATGTCAGCGCAATCCACTCACGCGCAGATACCCTGACTTTGGAGACATCATCAAATGGCGATCATTCAAGACGAGCCGATTGAACGTGGCGACCCGCGTTTCGAAACTCTTAAAAAGGGTTTTAACCTTCGCTTTCCGGATGAAAAACAGGATGCAAAATCGATTTACGTCTGCGAAAACGAGCAGCAAGCTGTTGACGCTCTTAAAAACGTGGTAGGCGCAGGGGTTCGTCCTACGATCCGCAGTGGCGGCCATTGTTACGAGGGCTTCGTTTCGAATAACCTTGGCGGAGCCATTATTGACGTGGGTTTGTTGACGGGCGTTGACACCAACGTGGAGGTGCAAACCAACCAAGGTCCGCGCACTTACGCTTTTCGCGTGCGCCCCGGCAATCAAAACTGGGATGCCTATCTCAACCTGTACAAAACCCACAATCGAACGCTGCCGGCCGGTTCGTGCTACTCGGTGGGAGCCGGCGGGCATATCTGCGGCGGCGGCTATGGCCTCCTTTCGCGCCTGCAAGGATTGACGGTCGACTGGGTCCAGGGTGTGGACGTTCTGGTCGTGTCCAAAGATGGCACCGGACAGAAAATCGTGGAAAGTGTCCATGCCAACGCGCAACAGAATGCCGACCTGCTCAAGCTCTGCCGCGGTGCAGGCGGCGGCAATGTCGGAATCATCACGAGCTATTACTTCGACAAATTGCCGGCGCCTCCCGAGAAGGTTGCCGTGTACACACTGGGAATCGATTGGGGGCAGTTCGATACCTCGTCGAAACTCCTCGATTTCCTCAATATCTACGCGCAGTACTTCAAGAACAACGACGCCAACAAAGCCACCTGGGGCCTCTTCTCGTTGCTCAAGCTGACGCATGTGACTGCGAAGACAATTGGCCTCGTCATCCAATACTGCGACCGCAATGGCACCCTGGAGGACATGCAGCCTCTCGACGACTTTGTTAATCAATTCGCGAAGTACCAGCCCCAGTTGCTCGACGTCTACCTGCCAGGCATCGGACCGATGCCGTCCACGCCGGCTCGGAGAGCGAGCGGCACTAAACTCGGGCTGCCCGCGCCGCGCGAATTGGACTGGCTCTATGCGACACAGATGTTCAACGGCTCGGGTAACAATCAGCGCGGCAAATACAAATCGTCCTACATGAAGGACCTCTTCACCCAAGCGGAAGCCGACGCATTGTTCAAGTACCTGCATGATGAGCAGGCGACAAATCCCGATTTCAATCAATCGCTCGTGCAAATCGACTCGTATGGCGGCGCGATCAACTACGGCCCAATCGGCATGACCGGCTTCGACCCGAAAGACACGGCCGTGCCGCAGCGCAGCTCGATCTTGAAACTACAATACCAGACGTATTGGACCGATTCGAACAACGATGCCGATCACTTGAAATGGATTGGAGAGCTCTTCTTCAACGTATATAGAGAGAACGGTCTTGGCGGCACGCCGTACCCGACATCGGCGGCCCTGCCCAACTCGCGCTACGAGGGCTGCTATATCAACTACCCGGACGTCGACATGGTGAGAACAATCGGCGCGACCTATAACTGGGGTGAGCTGTATTACCCCGGTATATGGCAGGAACTTGTCGTAACGAAGAAGAAATACGATCCGTTCAATATCTTTCATCATCAGATGTCGCTGGACAGAATCCCGGAGTCTCGATGATCCGACGTGTGGGGCGTCCGCGTTGAAATCATGCTGACCCGCAGGCGCCCCCATTAGCACAAAGGCCACGAGCGTAGCTGCTCGCGGCCTTTTCTCGTTACCGAAACCTCACCGCCCGGAAGATTGGGATCCGTTGCCGCGTCGTCTCGCGATGTGGAACTCAGGCCTGACCATTCAGCCAGGCGCGAGCCACGCTTCGACCGTTGCGCCGTCTAACTCGTCGAAGCGCCCGTCGCAAACGATACGGCCGCCGCCGATCACGGCCGCGCGCGTCGCCAGATCGCGTGCGAACCGCATCCGCTGCTCGATGAGCAGGATCGCGACGCCTTGCGCGCTCAATTGCCTCAAGCACGCGCCGACTCGCTCGACCGCCTGTGGCGCAAGCCCTTCGGCCGGCTCGTCGACGATCAGAAAGCGCGGCTCGCCCATCAGCGCGCGAGCGAGCGCAAGCATCTGCTGCTCCCCGCCCGACAACGCCCCGGCCTTCGCGGCACGTCGCTCCGCCAGGATCGGAAACAGTGCGTAGGCGTCGTCGGCGGCGAAGCGGCGCACCTGCCCGCGGGCGCCCGGCATCATGCCTAGCTGCAGGTTCTCCTCGACGGTCAGCGCGGGAAACACGTCGCGCTGCTCGGCCACGTAGCCGAGCCCCAAGCGCGCGATCTCGAACGTCCGCAGCCCGACAAGCTCGCGGCCCGCGAAACGGATCGACCCGCTCGCGCGCACCAGCCCGACGATCGCTTTCGCCAGCGTCGAACGGCCCGACGCATTGCGTCCGACGAGTGCGACGGTTTCGCCCGCGTCCACTTGCAGATCGACACCGAACAGCACCTGGCTCGCGCCGTACCACGCGTCGAGATTGCGGATGTCGACGAGCGCGCTCATCGTGCTGCCTCCGGTCCGAGATATGCCTCGCGCACCGCGGCGTTGGCGCGAATGGCGTCCGGCGTGCCAGTCGCGATGATCCGGCCGCGCACGAGCACCGAGATGCGCTCGGCCAGGCCGAACACCACCCCCATGTCGTGCTCCACCATCAGCAACGTCTTGCCGGCTGTCGTCGCGCGAATCAGCGCCAGCGCCTCGCGCGCCTCGTCACGGCTCATGCCGGCGGTCGGCTCGTCGAGCAACAGCGTGTGCGCGCCGCTCGCGAGCGCCATCCCAAGATCGAGCGCGCGCTGTTGCGCGTAACTCAGCGCGCCGGCCAGCCTGTGATCGCAGCCCGCAAGGCCGATTGCATCGAGCACGCCGCGGGCGCGCTCGTCGACCGCGCGCGAAGCGGCGAGGAGATCACGCCAGCGCGCGCCGCGCGGCTCTCCGCTCAGCGCGGCGCAACGCAGATTGTCGAAGGCCGTGAGACGTGGAAATACGCTCGTCGTTTGGAAACTGCGCGCAAGGCCGCGGCGGCTGATCGCGTAGGGCGCGCGGCCCGTGATGTTCGCGCCGTTCAGCTCGATACGCCCGGCGGAAGGCCGCAAGGCTCCGGCGATCAGATTGAAAAGCGTCGACTTGCCCGCACCATTGGGGCCGATCAGGGCGTGGCGCTCGCCGGTTTCGATCGACAGATCGACGCCGCACACCACTTGCGTCGCGCCGAAGCGCTTCTCGACGCCGGAGAGGACGAGCGCGCGCGTCATCGTTCGGTCTCCGTGCTGCCTGATCGGCTGGGGTGGTTCGCGGCGCGACGCGCGACACCGAGCGCAACCCACCCGATGCCGGCCAACGCGATCACCGCGCCCCACAGGCGCGGCGACTCCGCCTGCAGCGCCAGCGCGCCGATGCGAAACACGCCGCCCGTATCCGCCGCGAACTGCCGCGCGTAGACCGCTTCGACGGCCATTACGAGCGCCACCAGCCACGCCAGGGTCGCCACCACGCTCGGCCAACACGCGCGCAAGCAGGCACGCCAGCCGAAGCGCCCGATTCGCGCCGCGCCGCGCGCCGCCAAGCCCGCGAGCCCGTCCGGCGCCGCGATCACCACGACGACGAACAAGAGACCGAGATAGAACTGCCACGCGCGCGTGACGCTCGCGAGCGCGACGCTGAAAAACGTAAGCGTCACGGCGCCGAGCACCGGCCCGAAGAACACGCCGCTGCCGCCGATCACCGTCGCGATCAGCACCGCTCCCGAACGCGCCATCCCCACGCCTTCGGCCGACGCCAGCTCGATATTGACGAGCGTGAGCGACCCCGCCACGCCCGCGAAAAACGCCGCCAGCACGGTCATCGCGTAGCGAATGCGCCGCGGATCGGTGCCGAGCGCCGCGACGCGCACCGGGTTGTCGCGCACCGCATTCGCGAGCCGCGCGAGCGGGGTGCGCGACAGCGCGAAGATCGCGACGCACGCAAGCACGCACCAGGCTGCAATCACGACGTACGCCTCGCGAGCCGGCCCGAAGCTCCAGGCGCCCCAGTGCGGACCGGCGGTGCGGTCGATCGGTACCCCGGCTTCGCCCCCAAACCAGTCGGGCAGCGTCCAGGCGGCCGCCGCGGCGAGCTCGCCGATGCCAAGCGTGATCATCGCGAACGCCGTGCCCGCCCGTCGCGTCGCGACATAGCCGAACACGACGCCAAAGAGCGCCCCCGCGAATCCGCCGACAAGCGGCAGATACGGCAGCGCGAAACCGAAGCGATTGAAGAGTTGCGCGGCGACGAACGCGGCCAGCCCCGCGTAGGCCGCGTGACCGAACGAAAGCAGACCCGTCTCGCCGAGCAGCAGGTTGTACGAGAGCGCGAAGACGATCATCGTCGCGGTCTGCGCGAGAAACGCGAGCAGCCAGCTTTCGCGCGAGACCAAGGCGGGCACGGCGAGAAAAGCGATTAACGCAATCCATGGCAACGTGCTTCGCCAACTGGCGGCGCACGAGGGCATGAAAGGCGCTCTCGTCCGCCGTTGCGGCGGCGTTTCTTTCTGTGCGCTACGCATCGTCGCTGCGCTGCCCGAAAAGGCCGCGTGGCCGCGCGGCGAGCATCGCGACGAGGAGCCCGTACGGCACGAGCGGCGCAAGCTGCGCCACCGTCAGCCCGGCCCACTCCCGCGGCAGGGACGCTCCGGCTAACGCCGCGAGCGACCCAAGCGACGCACTGCTGCCTACCGCGAACGTCTGCAGGCAACCGACGATGAGCGATGCGGCCAGCGCCCCGCCGAGCGACCCCAGCCCGCCGATCACCACCACGACGAACACGACCGAGCCGATCGATTCGGCCATCGCCGGCTCGATGACGAAGAGCGGCGCGCCGATGACGCCGCCCGCGGCGGCGAGCGCGGTGCCGACGGCGAAGACGAGCGTGAACACGCGCGGCACGTTGTGGCCGAGCGCTTCGACCGCCCGCGGATGCGTGAGCGCCGCGCGCACCACGAGCCCTATCCTCGAGACGCGCAGCACCGCGTACAACGCGGCCAGCATCGCGGCCGACACGCCCATCATGAACGCGCGATACCGCGAGATCGCGGCGCCATACACGGTGAAGAAGGTGCCGTCGAGCCCGGCGGGCACGTTCGCCGACAACGCACTCAAGCCCCAGACGAGCTTGACAGCCTCGGCAAGCAGGTACGCGACGCCGAACGTCAGCAGCAGCTCATGCAACGGGCCGTGCGGACGCACGCGCCGCAACAGCCATCGTTCGAGCGCCGCGCCCGCGAGCCCGACGATGAGCGGCGCCGCCACGAGCGCCGTCCAGAAGCCCGCGTGCGCCGCGATCGAATAGCCGACGTACGCGCCGAGCATGTAGAAACTTGCGTGAGCAAAGTTGAGCACGCCGAGCATGCTGAAGATCAGCGTGAGCCCGGCCGACAGCATGAACAACAACATGCCGTAGCTGATGCCGTTCAGCGTCCCGATCACGAGCGGCTGCACGTGATGACGCTCCTAGGCGAGCTTCGCGCCACGCGCATCGTCCGTGTCGCCCTTCGAACCCGGCGACACGGCGAGCGGTTCGAGCGCGGCGCGCAACGCATCGGGCAGCGCGACGGGCCGCCGCGTCAGGCGGTCGACGTAGACGTGCACGAAATACCCCTGTGCGCACGCCTCGTCGTTACCCTCCTTGAAGAGCCCCAGCTCGTAGCGCACGCTCGTCGAGCCCAGCCGGGCTACCCGTAACCCGGCCTCGACGCGCTCCGGAAATACGAGCGACGAAAAGTAGTTGCACTGCGTCTCGACGACGAGCCCGATCGTCGCGCCCGCTTCGAAATCGAGCACCCCGGCGCGAATCAGATATTCGTTCACGACCGTATCGAAGTAGCTGTAATAGACGACATTGTTCACGTGCCCGTACACGTCGTTGTCCATCCAGCGGGTTGGGATCGTCAGGAAGTGAGGATAGGCGGAGCGCGGCGCGGCGCTGGGTTTGGTCATGACTTGGGCTGCGTTAGGGGTTCATCAGGCGCGCACCGTAAGCGGCGCGCGCCGCGATCAAAGCGACTCCGCCAGCATGCGCCGGTAATCTTCGGCGCTTGCGAGACGCGGATTCGTCCTATGGCAGTGGTCCACGAGCGCGCCTTGGATGACCTTGTCGAACACGCTCGCGTCGACGCCCATCTGCGCGAGCCCGGTGGGCAGCTTGAGGCGCGCGGTCATGTCGAACAGCGCCTGCGGCAGATCGGCGTTGGCGTCGAGCCCCATCACGCGGCGCATGCGCGCGTAACGGCGCTCCGCCACCACCGATTCCGCCGTCGCGTTGAAGCGCAGCACCGCGGGCAGCACGACCGCGTTGAGCGTGCCGTGATGCAGCGACGTACGCCCGTTGACCTCGACGCCGCCAAGCGGATGCGACAGCGAGTGCACGCAGCCGAGCCCCTTCTGGAACGCCATCGCGCCCTGCATCGACGCGCTCATCATGTTCAAGCGCGCGGCGCGGTCGCTGCCGTCGTGCGTCGCGCGCTCGACGTGCGCCCACGCGCGTTCGAGCCCGTCGAGCGCAATGCCGTCGGCTGGCGGATTGAAGACCGGCGAGAGAAACGTCTCGATGCAATGCGCAATCGCGTCCATGCCGGTCGCGGCCGTCAGCATCGGCGGCAAGCCGAGCGTGAGGCCCGGATCGCAGATCGCGGACTTCGGCAGCAAGTGCCACGAGTGGAAACCGAGCTTGCGCCCGTCGTTCAGGATGATGATCGCGCCGCGCGCGACTTCGCTGCCGGTGCCGGAAGTCGTCGGTATCGCGATCAGCGGCGCGGCGGCTTCGGTGATCTTGCCGCTGCCGCCTTCGATGGTCGCGTATTGCGTCAGATTGCCGTCGTGCGTCGCCGCGATCGCGACACCCTTTGCCAGATCGATCGGCGACCCGCCGCCCACCGCGATCAGCCCGTCGCAACCTTCGTCGCGATAGCGCGCCACGGCGGCCAGCACCATGGCCTCGGTGGGGTTCGACGGTGTGTCGTCGAACACCGGCACGTCGCCGAGCTTGAGCGCATCGAGCGCGCGCTGCACGAGCCCCGCGGCGACGACGCCCTTGTCGGCGACGATCAGTGGCCGCTTGATGCCGACGCGCGCGCATTCCGCGTCGAGCATGCCGAGCGCATCGTAGCCGAGATGAATGTGGGTCAGGTAATAGATGTAGGACATGGCGAGTCTTCGCTCCGCGTGAAATCCAACCGGTTGCCGGCCGTGCATCCGGACTGACAGGCGGCGCCGACGCGGCCCAGTCCGGTCCCCGTTGGAATCCGGCTCGGCCGACGCGCTCCGTCGCTCAGCCTATGGCTTGATTGCACCGCGCACAGCATGTCTCCTTGCCGCCGCGGCCGCTCATGGCGTTACTGCCCGGGCCTCTCGACGAACTCGAACGGCAAGCCGCGGCGGCGCATCCACTCGCCTAGCGCCTGGCCCGTGCCCGCGCGCCACGGACGCAGCTTCGCCGGTTCGACAAGCCGATATTCGAGCAACTCCGGCGACAGCGCAATCTCCCCATGCGCGCGCACGTGATACGCGATGATCAGCTCGTTCTTGCGGATGAATTCGTAGACGCCGATGAGCTCGGCCGTCTCGACGTGCAGCGACGTCTCTTCGAGCACCTCGCGAGCGATGCCTGCTTCGGGCGTTTCGCCGTTCTCGAGGAAGCCGGTGATCAGCGCGAATACCCCTTCGGCCCAGGCCGCATTGCGAGCAAGCAGGATCTTGCCTTCATACTCGACGATCGCGGCCACGACCGGCACCGGATTGTTCCAATGCACGAAGCCGCAGGTGTCGTCGGGACATGCCCGGCGCGGCAGGCCGCCATCGGTATCGACATCGGCTCTTTCGATCAACGGCTTGGCACAGCGCGGGCAGAATTGGTAGTCGGACATACGCAGAGTTTGAATGGCGCGGAAGGGTCGCGCGGGCGGGTCCGGCGAGGTGTCAATCCGCCACCGCCGGTGAACGGACATTCTAGCGACTTTGTGCCGCATGCGCCGGTGGTCCGCCCAGGCATAAAAAAGCCGCGGGCACTGATGCCCGCGGCTTCCTTCCATTGCGTCAACGGCAGGCCGCTCGAGTCACTCGCGACAACCTGCGTTACCGCTGCCGTTACAGTTGCGAGGCGACCCAACCCTGCACACCGGCCAGCGCCTTCGGCAGATTCGCCGGCTCCGTGCCGCCCGCCTGCGCCATGTCCGGCCGCCCGCCGCCCTTGCCACCCACTTGCTGAGCGACAAAGTTGACGAGCTCGCCCGCCTTCACTTTCTTGCTCGCGTCCGGCGTCACGCCGGCGATCAGGCTGACCTTGCCGCCTTCGACCGACGCCAGCACGATCGCCGCGTGCTTGAGCTTGTCCTTGAGCTTGTCGACCGTTTCGCGCAGCGTCTTGACGTCCGCGCCTTCGAGCGTCGCGGCGAGCACCTGCACGCCCGACACTTCGATCGCCTGGCCGGCGAGCTCGTCGCCCTGGCTCGACGCGAGCTTCGATTTCAGCGCGCCCAGCTCCTTTTCGAGCGCCTTCACCTGATCCTGCACCTGCGCGATACGCTGCGTGAGTTCGGCCGGCTGAGCCTTCAGCGCTGCCGCCGCCGCGTTGATCCGTGCGTCGAGTTCCTGCACGTAGCGCACCGCGTTGTCGCCCGTGATCGCTTCGACGCGGCGAATGCCGGCCGCGACGCCGCCTTCCATCACGATCTTGAAGAGACCGATGTCGCCGCTGCGACGCACGTGCGTGCCGCCGCACAGCTCGCGCGAGAAACCGAGATCGAGCACGCGCACTTCGTCGCCGTACTTTTCGCCGAAGAGCGCCATCGCGCCGCCCTTCACCGCTTCGTCGAACGGCATCACGCGCACGATGCCGGGCGCGTTCGCGAGCACTTCCTGGTTGACGATCTCTTCGACGCGGCGGATTTCATCGTCCGTCATCGGCGCGTTGTGCGCGAAGTCGAAGCGGGTCTTGTCGGCATCGACGAGCGAGCCCTTCTGCTGGACGTGCGAGCCGAGCACCTCACGCAGCGCCTTGTGCATCAAGTGGGTGGCCGAGTGATTGCGGGCCGTGCGCGCGCGGCGGATCGCGTCGATCTCCGCTTTGACGACGTCGCCGACCTTGAGCGTGCCTTGCTCGAGCGTGCCGTGATGGCCGATCACGTCGGCCTGCACCTTCAGCGTATCGACGACCGCGAAGCGCACGCTCGCGTTGCCGAGCAGACCCTGGTCGCCGACCTGGCCGCCCGACTCCGCGTAGAACGGCGTGTGATCGAGCACGACGACCGCCTGCTGGCCCTTCGCGACTTCGTTGGCGGCCGCGCCGTCGACGTAGAGCGCGACCACCTTCGCATCGTCGAAGACTTGCTCTTCGTAGCCGTGGAACGTGGTCTTCGCGCCCGAGTATTCGAGACCCTGCGCCATCTTGAACTTGCCTGCGGCGCGCGCCTGCTCGCGCTGGCGCGACATCGCGTCGTCGAACGCCGGTTCGTCGACGCTCATGCCGCGCTCGCGGCAGACGTCCGCCGTCAAGTCGAGCGGGAAACCGTAGGTGTCGTGAAGCTTGAACGCGATTTCGCCGTCGAGCACTTTGCCGCTGGATTTGCCAACCCCGGCGTCGAGATCGGCCAGCGCCGCGTCGAGAATCGACATGCCGTGCTCGATCGTCTCGAAGAAGCGCTCTTCTTCCTGGCGCAGCACGTCGGTCACGCGCTGCTCGGCGTCCTTGAGCTCCGGATACGCGCCGCCCATTTGCGCGACGAGATCCGCGACGAGCTTGTGAAAGAACGCACCCTTGCGGCCGAGCTTGTAGCCGTGGCGAATCGCGCGGCGCACGATCCGGCGCAGCACGTAGCCGCGCCCTTCGTTGCCGGGAATCACGCCGTCGACGATCAGGAACGAGCAGGCGCGGATGTGGTCCGCGATCACCTTCAGCGAATTGTTCGTCAGATCGGCGACGCCCGTTTCGCGCCCGGCCGCCTTGATGAGCGCCTGGA
>DATGHJ010000387.1:0-6367 GCA_035308085.1 Trinickia sp.
ATCCGGGCGGCGGCCCGTCGCCCGAGCCGCACGGACTGCTGCATTGGCAAGCCTGCGCATATTGCGGCTTGCTGGCTCACGTGCCGGTGTTGCCGGGCGTGCCCGCTACGTTCGCACCCACGCTGACGGCTACGCGCGCGACGGTCTTCGCCCAGCGCGAGGAAGTGCGCGCCGCGCCTCTCTTCATGGCCGCGCAGCCGCGCGCGCCGCCAGTCCGTTCCTGATTCGGATCCATCCAGTTCACCGATAAATCTCGCAACGCGTGACCGCGTTGCGGTATCGTCGCGCGAGTGAGCGGCGATACGTCATATGGTTCGAAAGGAACATCATGCGCACGTTTTTCAAACGGCGGCCGGCGCGTCTGCGCACGGCCGTCTGCTCGGCCGTCGGCGCGGCGGCCTGCCTCGCGGGTTCGCCCGCGGCCGACGCTCATGCGGTCGTCGGCGACCGGGTCTTTCCCGCGACGCTGACTGTCGACGACCCCGGCGTCGGCGACGAATTCGACACCCAGTTCGGTCATATCAAGTCGCCGGATGCCAACGGCGACAACATGAACGTGAACACCGTGTCGTACGAGTGGGACAAGCTGATCACGAAGAACCTCGCGTTCAGCGTATCGAGCGAGTACGTCAGCCAAAACGATCCGGACGGCGGCTCCGCCAAGGGCTGGGACAACGTGACGTTGGGCGCGAAGTACCTGGTCTACGCAAACGCACGGCATGAATTCATGGCGTCGGTCGGTCTGCTGGCCGAGCTTGGCGGGACCGGCGCCAAGTCGATCGCGACGCCGTATTCGACGTTCACGCCAATCGTCTACTTCGGCAAGGGCTTCGGCGACCTGCCCGCGTCGCTCGGCTACCTGCGGCCGTTCGCGATTACCGGGCAGCTGGGCCCGAACCTGACGACCGCGTCCTCGGATCAGGGCCCGAATTCGTTCGGCTGGGGCCTCACGCTGCAGTACAGCGTCCCGTATCTGCAAAACCAGGTGAAGGATCTCGGCTTGCCGCAACCGTTCAGCAACCTGTTCCTCGTCGTCGAGGCGCCGATGAGCACCTGCACCGCGGGCGCCTGCGCGGGTCAAACGACTGGGACCATCAACCCCGGTGTGATATGGCTCAACCGCTATGGACAGTTCGGCGTCGAGGCCGAGATTCCCGTGAACCGGCTGACCGGCAACCACGTCGGCGTGCTGTTCGAAGCTCACTTGTACTTCGACGACATCTTCCCCAACTCCCTGGGCAAACCGCTCTTCTGACCATGAAAACCTCTTTGATCTCGCTTTCGATGCGCGGCGCCGCCGCCGCGCTCACGTTGACGCTCGCGCAACTCGCGCACGCGCATGCCTATCCGACCAAACAAGTGCCGGGCGCCGGCGCGACCGTCACGGCTTCGCAGAAAGACGTCGCGATCGACTTCGACGATGGCCTCGAGCCCGCGTTCAGCTCGATCTCGGTGACGGATGCGTCGGGCAAGTCGGTCGTGAGCGGCAAGTCCGTGGTCGACGCGTCGAACAAGAAGCACATGTCAGTTGCGCTCAATGCGTTGACGCCGGGCGTCTATACGGTGGCCTGGGTCGCTGTCGCCGACGACGGGCATCGCACGCAAGGGCACTACACCTTCACTGTGAAGTAGAGCGCTCGCGCGGGCGGCCGGTCGCGGTGGCCCGCGCGCAAATGGAGGAGCCAAGGGCGCACGCTCGCCGGCGCTCAGGGGCCCGCCAGGCCGCGCCCTCATGGAAATCCCGTACGAACCGCGCATCTTCATGAAAGCATGAAGAAGGGTTCGCGTCTCTAGAATCTCGCCATCGATATAGATAGCCGGCATTGGGCCGGCTCCCGACAATAACGGAGACAATCGATGCGACCCACCTTCCGCGCGTTTCGCCATATCGCTCTCGCTTCCAGCCTGCTGTTCGGCATTGCATCGCAACACGCGATGGCCGACGACTCGGGGAAGATCACGATCATGGTCGGCGGAATCACGAAGCTGATCTATCTGCCGGCGCGCTTGACCGAGCAACTCGGCTACTTCAAGGACGAAGGGCTCGACGTCGAGCTGCTGTCGCAGCCGGCCGGCGTCGACGCCGAGAACGAACTGCTCGCCGGCGCCGTGCAGGGCGTCGTCGGCTTCTACGATCACACCATCGATCTGCAGACCAAGGGTAAGGAAGTCAAGGCGATCGTCGTGTTCGGGCAGGTGCCGGGCGAAGTCGAGATGGTGTCGACGAAAGCGGCCGACGCGATCAAGTCGATGGCCGACGTCAAGGGCAAGACGCTCGGCGTGACGGGCCTCGGCTCGTCGACGAGCTTCCTCACGCAATACCTCGCCGGCCAGCATGGCATCCAGTCGACCGAATATACGATGCTGCCGGTCGGCGCAGACGCGAGCTTCATCGCCGCGATCAAGCAAAACCGCATCGACGCGGGCATGACCACCGAACCCACTGTGTCCGCACTGCAGAAGTCCGGCGAGGCGAAGGTGCTCGTCGATATGCGCTCGGTCGACGGCACCAAGGCCGCACTCGGCGGCACGTACCCGGCGGCGAGCCTCTACGTGCAAGCCGCCTGGGCCGACGCGCACAAGGCGCAAGCCGCCAAGCTCGCGCATGCGTTCGTGCGCACGATGCAGTTCATCCACACGCATAGCGCGGAAGAAATCGCCGCGAAGATGCCGGACGACTACCAGAAAGACAAGGCGCTCTACGTGACCGCGCTGAAGGCCTCGCTGCCGATGTACACGGCGGACGGCAAGATGCCGGCCGACGGCCCGGCCACGGTGCTGAAGGTGCTGGCGGCCTTCAACCCGTCGGTCAAGGGCAAGCACGTGGACCTGTCGAAGACCTATACGAACGAATTCGTCAGCGCCAAGTAAATCGGCTCGAGCCGATCGCGTTGATGCGTCAGGCGCCGCCTGACTTCATTGCGCCTGCCGAGCCGCTTCGCGCGGCCCCGGCTTAATCCAGGAAAGTCTCCGATGAGCCCAGTTCTATCCAAAGACGCACCGGTAATCGAATTTCGGTCCGTGTCGTGCCGTTTCATTTCTCCAGACGGCAAGGCCACCGTCGCACTGCGCGATTTCAGCATGTCGGTTGCGCAGGGCGAATTCATCGCAATCGTCGGCCCCACGGGCTGCGGTAAATCCACGACGCTCAGCATGATCACGGGGCTCTTGAAGCCCACCGCCGGCGAGGTGCGCGTGATGGGCTCGCCCGTCAACGGCATCGATCCGCGCATCGGTTTCGTGTTTCAGGCGGACGCGGTGTTCCCGTGGCGCTCGGTGCTCGACAATGTGGCGGCCGGCCCGCTTTTTCGCGGGCGCTCGAAATCGGCGGCCTACGACGAGGCGAACCAGTGGCTGCGCCGCGTCGGTCTCGAGAAGTTCGGCAAGCACTATCCGCATCAGCTGTCGGGCGGCATGAGAAAGCGTGTCGCGCTCGCGCAGACCTTCATCAACAAGCCGGAAATCCTGCTGATGGACGAGCCGTTCTCCGCGCTCGACATGCAGACCCGCACGCTCATGCAGGACGAGCTGCTGCAGCTGTGGTCGGCGAACGCGGGCTCGGTGGTGTTCGTCACGCACGACCTCGAAGAAGCCATCGCGCTCGCCGACCGCGTGTTCGTACTGACGGCGCGCCCGGCAACGCTCAAGAAGGTGTACGAGATCGATTTGCCGCGTCCGCGTGTTACGTCGGAGATTCGCTACGATCCGCGCTTTATCGAAATTTCGCGCGACATCTGGCACGACTTGCGCGAGGAAGTACAAATTGCTTAACACGACGGCACAACGGAATACACTCATGGCATCTCGTGATAGCTCAATGAAGATGGAGTTCGACGGCGAATCGGCCGCCAAGATCGAACGGACCGCTCAACGCAAGATTCGGCAGAGGCACGCGTTGATTATCGGTTTGCGGCTCGTCGTGCTCGTAGTCGTGCTCGGCGGCTGGGAACTCGCCGGACGCGTCAAATGGATCGACCCGTTCTTTTTCTCGATGCCTTCGCTGATCTTCCTGCAGATCGTCGACTGGTTCCAGAACGGAACATCGCAAGGACCGCTGCTCGTGCAGGTGTGGGTCACGCTCGAAGAAACTTTGCTCGGCTTCTTTATCGGCTCGATCGCCGGCATCGTGTGCGGCGTCGTGCTGGGCCGCAACAAGCTGCTTGCCGATGTGTTCGACATTTACATCAAGATCGCCAACTCGATTCCGCGCGTGGTGCTCGGCTCGGTGTTCGTGATTGCGCTGGGCCTCGGGATGGCCTCCAAGGTCGCGCTCGCAGTGGTCATGGTATTTTTCGTCGTATTCGGCAACGCCTTCCAGGGCGTGCGCGAAGCGGACCGCTACATGATCGCGAACGCGCAGATCCTCGGCGCTTCGAAGCGCCAGTTGACGACCTATGTGGTGATTCCGTCGGCGCTGTCGTGGATTCTCGCGAGCCTGCACGTGAGCTTCGGTTTTGCGCTGGTCGGCGCGGTGGTCGGCGAATTCCTGGGCTCGAAGCAGGGCATTGGGCTGCTGATTTCGACCGCGCAGGGGGCATTCAACGCGAGCGGCGTGTTCGCGGCGATGATCGTGCTCGCGGTGGTCGCGCTCGCGACGGATTATCTGCTCACTACCTTGGAAAAGCGTTTGCTGAAGTGGAGGCCCGCCGCATTCTGAGGCTCATCAGTCAAAGACAACCGTCCTTGCCGGCAAAGGCAAGGACGGTGTCGCATTTTGCCGGTCAGCTTTGTAGCCCGATTGGCGGCTCGGCCGGATCACGTTGGAGAGTGTGCAATGTTGCTTAGCTTGCGTGCGCGTCTGCTGTTGTGGCTGCTGCTGCCGCTCGCGCTCTTTGTCTTCGTGACCGGCAGGATGTCGTATGACGCGGCGCGCCAGACCGCCGATCTGCTGCAAGACAACGCATTGCTGTCTTCGGCGCGCACCATCATCGAAGACGTCGACTGGGAGAACGGCGCGCTGACCGCGAATATTCCGCCCGCCGCGCTCGAGATTTTCGAGTCGCCGTATCAGGATCAGGTGTTCTACAAGGTCATCGTGGGACGCGACCGGCTGCTCGGCGGCAGTCCCGATCTCGCGCTGCCTGCCGGCAACGCCAAGTTTCCGGTGTTCTACAACACCACGCTCGGCGACCGGCCGATCCGCGCGGTCGCCTACGAGCGGCAACTGTACGACTCGGGCACGGCCGAGCAGGTCACCGTGATCGTCGGCAAGACGCAGGCGTCGCGGCAGGCGATGCTCGAAGATCTGTGGCGTCCGCAGTTGGTTCGCCAGTGGCTGATGTTGGCCTTGGTGGTGGTGCTCGTGCCGTTCGGCCTGACGATGGAGTTGCGGCCGCTGATGAAGCTCAAGGACGACGTCGCCGATCGCGAACCGATGGAACTCGAGCCGATCCGCGTGCACCATTTGCCGTCGGAGCTGCGGCCGATCGTCGATGCGATCAACCAATGCATCGCGCGCCTGAAGCTGCATACGACGACCCAGCGCCAATTCATCGCCGACGCGGCGCACCAATTGCGCACGCCGCTGACGCTGCTCGACACGCAGGTGCAATGCGCGAGCCAATGCGATCTGCGCGATCCGGCGTTGACGGAGGCATTGAGGGGCATTCGCCGCACGAGCCAGAAGATGGCGGATATGACGAGTCAATTGCTGCTGCTTGCGCAGGCTGAGTCGGTGTCGTTGCCGCGCATGCAGACGAGGGTGGATCTCGCGGCGGTGGTGTCGTCGGTGCTGGAGGAGCGGGTGGCGTCCGCGCAGCGGCGCCGGATCGATCTCGGCGCCGAACTCGACGACGGCGTCCACGTGGCGGGCAGCGAAAGCCTGCTCGCGGCGCTCGTGTCGAATCTGGTCGACAACGCCATCCGCTATACGCACGAAGGGGGGAGCGTGACCGTACTGTGCCGGCCTGATGGCGACGAGGTGGTGCTGCAGGTCGTCGACAACGGCCCCGGCATTCCGGCCGAAGCGCGCGCGCATGTGTTCGAACGTTTCTATCGGGTGTCGAACGACGTCGACGGTTCGGGGCTGGGTCTCGCGATCGTCCGTCAGATTGCGCTGTCGCACGGCGGCACGGTTACCATGACGCCTGGAGCGGGGCGGGTCGGGCTCGTCATGACGGTCCGCTTGCCTGCATGGAGGACTGAGGAAAAGGTATGAAGCTGCTGCTCGTCGAAGACAACGTCGAACTCTCGCATTGGATCGTCAACCTGCTGCGTGCGGAGAACTTCGCCGTCGATTGCGTGCCCGACGGCGAAGCCGCGGACTCGGTGTTGACCACGCAACGCTACGACGTCGTGCTGCTCGACATGCGTCTGCCGCGCATGAGCGGCAAGGATGTGCTCGCGCGCCTGCGCCGCCGGCGCGACA
>DATGHJ010000388.1:0-4464 GCA_035308085.1 Trinickia sp.
CGATCAACAGCACGATCCCGATGATGCCGATCACGTCGAGGTCGCTGCCCGCCATCATCAGCGCGAGCAGCGCGCCGATCCCGGCGGAAGGCAGCGTCGAGAGAATCGTCACCGGGTGGATGTAGCTCTCGTAGAGCACGCCGAGCACGATGTACACGGCGGCGAGCGCCGCGACCAGCAGATACACCTCGCTCGAAAGCGAATCTTCGAACGCTTGCGCCGCGCCCTGGAACGACGATTGGATCGACGGCGGCAAGTTGACCGCCTGCTCGGCCTGCCGGATGCGGTCGACCGCCGTCGAAAGCGACGCGTCTTTCGCGAGATTGAACGAGATCGTCACGGCCGGGAACTGCGCGAGATGGCTGATCACGAGCGGCGAGCGCGTGATGCTGATCTTCGCGATGCCCTTCAACGGCACCTGGCCGCTGCTGCTCGTCTGGCTCGGCAGATAGAGGTCGCCGAGCGAGGCCACGTCGGGCAGCGACTCGGGCTTCGCCACGAGAATCACGCGGTACTGGTCCGATTGCTCGAAGATCGTCGAGACGATGCGCTGGCCGAGCGCGTCGTAGAGCGCGTTGTCGATCGTCGCCGCCGTGATGCCGTAGCGCGCCGCGAGTTGCCGGTTCACTTCGACGTTGACGCTCATGCCGTCGCTATTGAGGTCGCTTTGGACATCGGTGATCGCCGGAATCTGCTTCATCTTGTCGATCAGCGCCGGCACGTACTGGTTGAACGCCTGCTGGTTCGGTCCGCGCAAGACGAACTTGTACTGATTCGGCGAGACGGTCGTATCGAGCGTCAAATCCTGCTCGGGCTGCAGATAGAGCTTGATGCCCGGCACGTCGGCGACCTCGTCCTGCAGACGGCGCGCGATCTCGACGGCGGTGAGCGTGCGGTCGTCGCGCGGCTTGAGGTTGATCAGGAAGCGGCCGTTGTTCAGTGTCGTGTTGGTGCCGTCGATGCCCACGTAGGAGGTGACCGAGACCACGTCGGGGTCCTTCAGGACCGCGTCGGCGAGCGCGGCCTGGCGATTGACCATCGCGCTATAGGACACCGAGTTGTCGGCCACGCTGATCCCCTCGATCACGCCGACGTCCTGCACCGGGAAGAGCCCTTTCGGAATGACGATGTACAGCACCACGGTCAACACCAGCGTGCCGAGAAAGACAAGCATCGTCAGCGTCTGATGCTCGAGCACCCAGCGCAGGCCCCGGTCGTAGGCGTTCAGCGTCTTGTCGAACAGGCCCTCGCTGATGCGCTCGAAGCGGCTCGGATGCCGCTGCGCCTGCGCGCGCAGAATCCGCGCGCACATCATCGGCACGACGGTCAGCGAGACGACGGCCGAAATCACGATCGTGACCGCGAGCGTGATCGCGAACTCGCTGAACAGCCGCCCGATCACGCCGCCCATGAACAAGAGCGGAATCAGCACCGCGATCAGCGAGATGGTCAGCGACAAGATCGTGAAGCCGATCTGCCCCGCCCCTTCGAGCGCCGCTTCGAGCGGGCTCATGCCCTCCTCCAGGTAGCGCACGATGTTTTCGATCATCACGATCGAATCGTCGACGACGAAGCCGGTCGCGATGATCAACGCCATCAGCGAGAGGTTGTCGATCGAGAAGTTGAGCTCGTACATCATCGCGACCGTGCCGATCAGCGAGACCGGCACCGAGATGCTCGGGATGATCGTCGCGGGCAGATTGCGCAGGAACACGAAGATCACCGCCACGACCAGCGCGACCGCGAGCAGCAATTCGAACGCCGCGTCCGAAACCGACGAACGGATCACGCCGGTGCTGTCGCCGACGATCGTCACCTGCATGCCGGCTGGCAGCGTCGATTCGAGCAGCGGCAATTGCTTCTTGATCTGGTTGACCGTGGCGATCACGTTCGCGCCCGGCTGGCGCTGCACGTTGAGCACGATCGCGGGCGTGTGGTTGTACCAGGCGCCGCGCTCGACGTCCTCGGCCGCCTGGCTGACGCGCGCCACGTCGCGCAGGTAAACCGGCGAGCCGTTCTGGTAGGCGATCACCGTGTTCAGATAGTCGGTGGGGTCCGATATCTGGTCGTTCGCGTTGATCGTGTAGTCGAGCTCGGGGCCGTCGAAGTTGCCTTTCGGCTGACTGACGTTGACGTTCGCGAGCAGCGAGCGCAAGTCGTCGATATTGAGGCCGTAGGCCGCGAGCTTCTGCGGGTCCGCTTCGACGCGCACCGCCGGCACGTTGCCGCCCGCCGTGGTGACCACGCCCACGCCCGTCACTTCGGAGATTTTCGTGGCGAGGCGGTTGTTCGCGGTGTCCTGCAACTGCGTCAGCGACATCGATTTCGAGGTCACCGCGAGCGTCAGGATCGGCTGGTCGGCGGGGTTCACCTTCGCGTAGGTCGGCGGCGCGGGCAGCCCGCTCGGCAAGAAGCTGTTGGCCGCGTTGATCGCCTGCTGGACGTTCTGCTCGGCGATATCGAGGTTCAGCGACAGGTCGAACTGCAGCGTGATGACCGACGCGCCTTCCGAGCTGTACGAGATCATCTGCTGCAGGCCGGGGATCTCGCCGAGCTGGACTTCGAGCGGCGCGGTGACCGTCGTCGCCATGACGTTCGGGCTCGCGCCCGGGTAGAACGTCTGCACCTGGATCGTCGGATAGGCGACGTCGGGCAGCGACGACACCGGCAGAAAGCGCACGGCGACGAGCCCCACCAGCACGAGCGCGATCATCAGAAGCGATGTCGCGACCGGACGAAGGATGAACAGACGCGAGATGTTCATCGGCGTAGGCCCCGTGCCTTATGAGGCCTGCGAAGCCGCGCCGGCGGCGTGACGGTGCTGGGCGTGGCTCGCGCCCCCGGGCGCGGACGCCCCGGCTGCGCCGCTCGCCGCCGCCTTGGCCTGCGCGACCTGGATCTTCACGCCGTCGCTCAACCGGTCCATGCCGTCCGTGACGACGGTGTTGCCAGCCGCGAGCCCCGACGTGATCACCGTGTGCTTGCCGTCGCTCGGCCCGAGCGTGACCTTGTGCACGGAGACGGTGCTGTCGGCATTGACGAGGTAGACGTAGTCGCCCGGCGCGCCGCTCTGCACCGCGGGCGTCGGCACGAGCACCGCGTTCTGCATCGTGTCGACGAGCAGCTTGACGTTGACGAACTCGTTCGGAAAGAGCGCCTCGTCATCGTTCGGGAACATCGCGCGCAATGTGACGGTGCCAGTGGCCGTAGCCATCTGGTTGTTGAGCGCGTACAGCGTGCCGGTGCCGATCTCCCGCGTGTTGTCGCTGCTGTACGCCGTGACTGTCATCTTCGCGCCCGCGTTGAAGCGCTGCAGCACGTCGCCGAGCGAGTTCTGCGGCACGGTGAATTCGACCGTGGTGGGCTTCATCGTCGTGATGACGGCGATGCCCGGCGAGCTCGACGCCGTCACATAGTTGCCGGGATCGACGAGCCGCAAGCCCACGCGTCCGGAGACCGGCGAGGTGATATGGCAGTAAGCGAGATCGAGTTCGAATTGCGCAATGTTGGCCTGATCGACCTTGACCGCGGCTTCGTCTTGCTGGACGAGGAACTTCTGATCGAAGTAGGTCTGCTCGGCGATCGACTTCTTCTGATAGAGATCCGCGAAGCGGGCGAGATCGGAGCGGGCTTGTGCGAGGGCGGCTTGATCTTTGGCCAGCTGCGCTTCGGCTTGCTGCTTGGAGATCTCGTACTGGCGCGGATCGATCTGGGCGAGAAACTGCCCTTTCTCGACATCCTGGCCTTCCCGATAGCCGACTGCCGTCAGGTAGCCGCTCAGCTGCGTCAGCACGGTGACCGTGGCGACGGGGGTGACGGTGCCCAATTCGGAAAGGACGACGGGCATCTCGCCGAGCGTGGCGGCGGCGACCGTCACGACTTGCGGCGCCGAGCCGCGCACGGGCTCCTTCTTGCGGATCACGTGCACGACGATGAGCGCGATCAGCACGAGCACGACGACCGCGAGCACCACGCGCCAGCGCCCCGTGCGCTTCTCTGGCGGATGCGTTGCCTCGCTCATACCAGCCTCCGGATACGATGACTGCCTTCAGATGAGAGAAAGACACCGGCCACCGGCTACTGCTTGGCAAGCACGGCAGGCGCCTCCTGCTGGGCACGACCAAAGCGCGAGGATGAAGCGGGCGGGCCTCGACCGGACTCGGGCGGCGTGCCGTTTTCACCGCGCATTGTCACGTGGCGATCGGCCACGCGCAAGTTCGGAGCGTAACGCACCAAAGACGAGAGCGGTGTGCGGGCGAGTTTCGATTCGTTACGAGGCGGGCGTCGATAAAGGCGTGTAACGTTTTGCGGGGTTGGTTGACTCGAGGGCGCCGGCTGGAGCGAATTGCGTCGAAAATGGCGCATCCGGCAAGCAAGAAACAAGCCGCGTTTCAAACGCAATCGCGGCACGCTGACAACACCGTCGACGGCGGGGAGCGCTACCCCTGCAATATCCTCTTTAAC
>DATGHJ010000389.1:0-2371 GCA_035308085.1 Trinickia sp.
GCTGTCGCGCGCTTGCCTATGCGAGCCACTCTTGGGCGGACGACAGCGGCAAGCCGCCGCCGTTCACCCCCTGCCGCGCCCTCACCTGCAACAACTGCGCGCTGACCGCCACCGCAATCGAGGCCGGCGCCTTGTCGACGATCCCCGCGACACCGATCGGGCATGTCATATCGGCGAGCCGTTCCGGCTCGACACCGCGCTCGATCAAGCGCCGCTCGAACTTCACGCGCTTGGTCTTCGAGCCGATCATCCCGAAGTACGTGAAGTCGCGCCGCCGCATGATGCGCGCCGCCAGCGAGAAGTCGAGCGCGTGGTTGTGCGTCATCACAAGGAAGTACGCGCCCGGCGGCGCCGTATCGACGATCGCGTCGGGCGTGTCGGTGGGCTCGATCTGCACGTTTGCGGGCACTTCATCCGGGAACAGCTCGTCGCGCTCGTCGACCCACTGCACGACGCACGGCAGACGTCCGAGAAGCGCGATTAACGCATGACCGACATGCCCGGCGCCAAACAGCACCACGTGCATCGGCGCACGCTTCGGCTCGTCGGCGCCGCGGCGTCCGATGCGGACCTCCGAAACACAGGGCAGCACGGTCATCACGATGGCTCTCCGCGCGCGTGTCGACTCGCAGTTGGCGCCTCAGCGCTTGCTCCGGTTCCGCGCAGCGCGCCACGCACCGCCTTCACCGCCTTCAAAATTTCCTCGGCGGTCGCCGGCGCGTTCATCGGCGGATTCACTTCGTAGTCGCCGACGCTCGCCACCGCATCGCGGATCGCGAAGAACACCGAGAACGGCAGCAAGAGCGGCGGCTCGCCGACCGCCTTCGAGCGATGGATGCTGTCCTCGGCATTGCGGTTCTTGAACAGGTTCACGCGGAAGTCGGGCGGCGTGTCGTTGACCGTCGGGATCTTGTAGGTGGACGGCGCGTGCGTCATCAACTTGCCGCCCGGGTTCCACCACAGCTCCTCGGTCGTGAGCCAGCCCATGCCCTGGATAAAGCCGCCTTCCACTTGGCCGATGTCGAGCTGCGGATTCAGCGACGCGCCCACGTCGTGGAGCGCATCGGCGCGCAGCACACGCATTTCGCCGGTCAGCGTATCGATCACGACTTCCGACACCGCCGCGCCATACGAGTAGTAGAAGAACGGCCGGCCTTGCAGCGTCTTCTGATCCCAGTAGAGCTTCGGCGTCGCGTAGAACCCATCCGACCACAGCTGCACGCGCGCGACGTAGGCGTTCTTGATGATCTCCTCGAACGGCACCACGACTTCGCCGACCACCACGCAATCGCCGGCGAAGCGCACGTCGTTCGCGCTCACCTCGCCCGCGCCGTACTTCATCGCCGCGAACGCCGCCAAACGCTGGCGCAATTGACCCGCCGCATCCTGCGCGGCCTTGCCGTTCAAGTCCGAGCCGGTGGAAGCCGCCGTCGCCGACGTATTCGCGACCTTGCTGGTGTCGGTCGCCGTCACGCGCACGCGCGAGAAGCTGATGCCGAGCTCATGCGCGACGACCTGCGCGACCTTCGTGTTCAGCCCCTGCCCCATCTCCGTGCCGCCGTGGTTCACGAGCACCGAGCCGTCCGTGTAGATGTGAACCAGCGCGCCGGCCTGGTTGAAGTGCGTCACGTTGAACGCGATGCCGAACTTGACCGGCGTGAGCGCCAGGCCCTTCTTCAGCACTTCGTTGTTCGCATTGAACTCGTTGATCGCCGCACGGCGCGCGCGGTATTCGCTGGTTGCTTCGAGCTCGTCGATCAGTTCGTGAATGACGTTGTCTTCGACCACCTGACCATACGGCGTCTGGTTGCGCTCGGTTTTGCCGTACAGATTGCGACGGCGCACGTCGAGCGAATCCTCGCCGACCGAACGCGCGACATTGTCCATGATGTACTCGATCGCGAACGCGCCTTGCGGACCGCCGAAGCCGCGGAACGCGGTATTCGACTGCGTGTTGGTCTTGCCGCAGAAGCCGTCGATCGTCACGTCTGACAGCCAGTACGCGTTGTCGAAGTGGCACAGCGCGCGCGTCATCACCGGACCGGACAGGTCGGCGGAGAAACCGCAACGCGAGGTCATGTCGACGCTCACGCCGTCGATCACGCCCTTGTCGTCGTAGCCCACTTCATACGTGTAGTGGAAATCGTGGCGCTTGCCCGTGACCATCATGTCGTCGTCGCGGTCCGGACGCAGTTTGACCGGGCACAGCAGCTTCCATGCAGCGAGCGCCGCGCAGCATGCGAACAGACCCGATTGCGATTCCTTGCCGCCGAAACCGCCGCCCATCCGGCGGCACTCGACCTGCACGTTATGCGACGGCACGTGCAACGCGTGCGCCACCATGTGCTGCATCTCGGTCGGGTGCTGGGTC
>DATGHJ010000390.1:0-3540 GCA_035308085.1 Trinickia sp.
TCCGCACGCTCAGATCCGAGTACAGCGGCGCCGCCGGCTTGCCATAGCGGAACGTCACCTTCTCGAAGCGGATCTCGCCCTTGTCGATCACGATCGGACGGGCACCGGGCTTGTCGTCGATGCCGAGCGGCTGACTGTCGAGCGCCACGAGCTCTTCCATATCGTTGACCGAGCGCTGCAGGTTGCGCACGTGCATGCCCACGTCGCGCAGATAGCCCTTCAACATGAAGAACATCGTCAGCGCGAAGGTGATGTCGCCGACGCTTGCGCGGTCGTGCATCCACAACAACAGCGCAGCGCCGACGATCGCCGCCTGCATCGCGACCAGCATCACGCCCTGGGCGCCGCCGTTCAACGTGCCGCGCACCCACGTGCGCCGCGTGCGCTGACGCCATTTGCCGATGACGCGCGCAATGCGCGCCTCTTCGCGCGTCTCGGCGCCGAACGCCTTGACGACGGTGTTGCAGCTGACCGCGTCGGCGAGCGCGCCGCCCATGCGCGTGTCCCACAGGTTGCCGAGACGCGCGGCGGGCGCCACGACACCCAGCGAAATGCTGACGGTCACGACGGTATAGAGCACCGAGCCCACACCCACCACCAGCCCCATCACCGGCCAATGCACGCCGAGCAAAACGGTCGCGCCGAGCAGCATGACGAGCGACGGCATCAGCGCGATCAGCAGCGTGTCGTTGAGCAGATCGATCGCCCACATGCCGCGCGTGATCTTGCGCACCGTCGAGCCCGCAAAGCTGTTCGCGTGCCAGTCGGTGGAAAAACGCTGGACGCGATGAAAGGCGCTCGCGGCCACTTCGCTCATCATCTTGAGCGTCAGCACGATGATGTTGTGGAACACGGCCTGCCGCAGCAAGGTGCCTGTCAAGCCGAGCGCGACGAGCAGCCAGAACGCCGTGGCGGCGGCGTGCCACGCCAGCGCGCGGTCGCTCGCGCCGGCGGCGAGCGCATCGACGAGCCGTCCCGCGTACAACGGGGTCAGGACATCGGACACGGCCGCCAAGAGCGCCGCCATCGCGACAACGACTACGCGCCAGGGCTGCCGGCCCCAGTGCTTGAAAGTGAAACCCAGGACGTCATTGAACGCCCTCCCACCGAAGTCGAGTTTTTTGCGAGTCATTTTTCGACGACCCTGCGACGCAGTACGCGCAAGGTACTCCAATCAAGAAGAAACGAAAGAAATAGCCGACGCGTCAGCATGGCTGCTGACGATCAAACGACGGACTTTCTGAAAGCAGCGCAGCGGCGGTTGGACGCCTTGCGCGGACGACGACCTAACGGGGTCGCGGCGACACGTTAGGGATGGCAGAACGCATTGCGAACATCATGTGGCGCCTCCCTTGAACGTTGAGTGAAATGAAGAAATGAAATGACGAGAGCGAAAGCTCAGGGGAACGATTCTATCGGCAGTTTCGCGACGCCGCAAGGTGACGGCTCGACCGATGAGGACGAGCCGTCACTCTAACGGCGCATGCGTCAGCGTTGTGCGAGGCGCGCGGCAAGCCACGTGCGCAGTGCTTCGACCTCTTCGGGACACAGCGAGTGCGGCATCGGATACGCGTGCCACTCGACCTTGCAGCCGCGCGCAAGCGCGAAATCGCGACCGGCTTCGCCCAACTGGATCGGCAAGATGTCGTCTTGCGTGCCGTGAGCGGCGAAAACCGGGACTTCGCGGTTCGCTGCCTCGCAGCGGCTTTCGATGAAACCGCTCGATGGCAGGTATCCAGACAAGACGATCAGTCCAGCGAGCGCTTCCGGATGCGTGAGTCCCGCCGAATAGGTCATCGCCCCGCCCTGCGAAAAGCCGGCGAGAAAGATCTTCGAAGTCGGAATGCCGCGCCGGTTCTGCTCGTCGATCAGCTTGCGCACCGTCGCACAGGACGCCTCGATGCCCGCGTCGTCGACTTTGCGGCTCGTGCCGCCGAATTCGTAGATGTCGTACCACGCGCGCATCACATAGCCGCCGTTCGCGGTGACCGCGATCTCCGGCGCGTTCGGAAACACGAAGCGCACGCCCGGCGCGCCCGCGATGCGAAGCTCGGGAACGAGCGGAACGAAGTCGTTTGCGTCGGCCCCGAGGCCGTGCATCAGGATCACGGCGTATGCGGGGTTCGGTGCGGTTTCGATTTCGATGTTCGCGGGCTGGTCGGTCATGGTGTGCGGCTCCGGAGGGGCAAAGGTGGCTTCAGATGAGTGCGGTCAACACCAGCAGGATACCGAGAAGCGACGCCGCCCAGATGCCCGAGCGAACGTACGGGGCACCGGCGGCGTGGAGCGGCGTATGGACGATCCGCGCAATCACGTAGCGCCACGCGCCTCACAGCGTGTGCCCGTCTTCGCGGCCGGCCAAGCGCGGGATCAGGATCGCGGCGCTTCTTTAACGCTCACGCCCTGACGACCGTCACCCCCGCCGCCTCCAGCGGCTCGGTCAACTCAGCATCCGTCGACTTCTCGACAATGATCGCGCTCGCCATCGCGAGCTCGCCGATCCGGTACTGCGACGCCGCGTTGAGCTTGTCCGCCGACGCGAGCACCACCGTCTCCGCCGCGTGCGCCGCGAGGGCGCGCTTCATGTACGCCTCCTCCAGATCACCGGTGCTCAAGCCCGCCGTGGCATGGACGCCCGTCACGCCCATGAAGTACACATCGGCGCGAATGTGCGAAAGCGCCTCGATCGCGGCCGCGCCGACCGTCACGATCGAATGCTTGAAGAGCCTGCCGCCGATCACGATCACCTCGATCCCAGGATGCTCGACCAGCTCCACCGCGACGTTCGGACTATGCGTGACCACCGTCGCCGACAGCTCGCGCGGCAACTGCCGCGCAAGTTCGATCGCCGTGGTGCCGCCGTCGACAATCACGACCTGCCCGCTGCCGACCATGCCGGCGGCCGCCTTCGCGACCGCGCGCTTGGTCGCCGATTCGATGGGTTGCCGGTGTGCGAAATCGGCCGTTGCCGGCGACGCGGGCAGCGCGCCGCCGTGCACTCTTTGCAACAGCCCTTCGCTCGCGAGTTCGCGCAGATCGCGGCGAATCGTGTCTTCGGAGACCTCGAATGATTCGCTCAATGCTTTGGCGAGCACCTGCCCGTCGCGCTTGAGGATGGCAAGGATTTCGCTTTTACGTTGACTGGTGAGCATGAGCGCGTTTGCACGAAAAATCTTGTTTTTGCACGAATTCGCACGATATCATCGAGCCAGCGTCACCGCAACCGGAGCCGACACATGAACGCGAAAGGGCGAAGATATCGAGGTCATCGAATTGCCGCTCGACGACGCGCTCGCGATGATCCGTCAAGGCGGCATCGTCGACGGCCAGACGATCATGCTGTTGCAGCACGCGGCACTGCGGCGTCATGCCAAGTCTGCCGATCGCGAGGCGTGATGAGAACCAGTCCGGCGGGAGCGCTTGCTCGCGAACGCAAAACGAGCGCCGAACGGCACAGACGGCATAAGCGGCACACGCTGGCAGCGGTGCTCGCCGCGCTGCTGATGTGGTGCCTTTGCGGGCAAGGCCTTGTCGCGAATG
>DATGHJ010000391.1:0-9962 GCA_035308085.1 Trinickia sp.
CCGCTGTCTTTGCTCCCGACCAGCGCGAGCGCCACCGCCATCGGCAGTACGGGGGCGAAGCAGGCGAGCGCCATGCGCGTGGCGAACTCGCCGTGCAGCCAGACGTCGCCCGCGAACATGAGGACATAGGCCGCGAGCGCCGTCGCCAGCTGCGCGCACAGAAACGACCACAGTCGGTCGGCTGCGTAGTCTTCGAACGACAGGTTGTCTTCAGGCACGTCGACGGTCTTGATCCGGCGCCCCCGCGAACGCCTTTTCGACCGCTTGCCGCCTGCTACCTCGTGACGATCCTCGTGGGACCGGTCTTGGCTGCTCATTCTTATTCTCTCTTCGGCATGCAATTCCGGAGTACAGCTGAAACACGGGCTCTCAGTTCCCGTGGTGCCATTCTAATATCGCAAAATAGTGGAGGCCCTGATTTTAAAGAGATTTAACGGTTATGCGAGGGGTAATCGCGGGTGCCCGCGTCTTTTGCAATAGACCGGTGGTTTTCGAGGGCGCCGTCCAGCTTGCTTGGGACGTAGTGGACGAGCCCCTCCGCGTATCGCACCCTGCGTTCGAGATAATCGCCGAAATGCAAACGTTTGCCTTGGCGCGTCATTTAATCCGGACGCCCGAAATAAGCGAAGGGAATCGCCGTTGCCGATTCCGTACGATTAAACGTTCGCGTGTCCGCCGATTATTTCGGAATATTACAAACGGACTCGAGAAAGGTTCGCTTGATTAAATCCGGGATTGGCTGGCGGCGGCGCCAGGGCTCGCCAATTCCAATTGCAGTCTCACCAAGCGCTGGCCGTGCCTTATGACTTTCGGCCGACGCGACCCGCCCGCGAAGTTCGCGTCAAATGACCAAAACGCCGCGCGAGGCGGCGTTCCGTGTCCAACCGGCTTGGAGAGAAGATCGTGGCCCATTCCTTTGTATCGCCGCGCGAAGCCGCTGATTCCGCGGAATCAGCGGCGCGCCGCGGCAGGCGCCGCCGCGTTGCGCGAGGCGGCGGCACGGCGTTCGCGGCTGATGTCGCGCGCGCCCCAGCGTTGCGCGAGCGCGGCGCAAACCATGAGCTGAATCTGATGGAACAGCATCAGCGGCAGTACGACCGCGCCGGCGTGCGACGCGAAGATGACTTTGGCCATCGGAATGCCGGCGGCGAGGCTCTTCTTCGAGCCGCAGAAGATGATCGTGATCTGGTCCTCGCGGCTAAAGCCCAGGCGCTTGCTGGCGAAGGCCGTGAGGCCGAGCACCACGGCCAGCAACACCGCGTTCACGACCACGAGGCCCCCGAGCGCCAGCGGCGGAATGTGGTGCCACAGGCCCTCATTCACGGCTTCGCTGAACGCGGAGTAGACGACGAGCAGGATCGAACCCTGGTCGACGAACTTGAGCACGCCGCGGTTGCGGTCGAGCCACTTGCCGATCACCGGCCGCAACAGTTGGCCGGCGATGAACGGTACGAGCAGTTGCAGCACGATGTTGCCGACCGTGTGCCAGGCCGAACCCGAGCCGCCCGCCTGATTGACGAGCATCACGCTCACGAGCGCGGGGGTAATGAAGATGCCGAGCAGGCTCGACGCCGACGCGCTGCAAACGGCGGCGGGCACGTTGCCCTTGGCCATCGACGTGAACGCGATCGACGACTGGACGGTGGACGGCAGCGCGCAGAGGAACAGGACGCCGGTATACAGCGCGGGCGTGACAAGCGGCGAAAGCAGCGGCTTGAGCGCGAAGCCGAGCACCGGAAACATCACGAACGTGCTGAGGAGCACGACCGCATGGAGGCGCCAGTGCGTCGCGCCCGCCACGATCGCTTCGCGAGACAGTTTCGCGCCGTGCAGGAAGAAGAGCAGGCCGATCGCGATGTTCGTGATCCAGTTGAACGCGACCGCCGCTTCGCCTTTGCACGGCAGCACGCTTGCGACGATGACGGTGCCGACGAGCATCAGCGTGAAGTTATCGGGGAGAAATTTCGGGCGGGCCATCGTTGACTCTCAATGCGGCGATTGCAGTAAAGGGTTGCGTAGTGGGCGAGGACTTCGCGCTCAGGGGCATTGACGCTATTGTCGGTCTGCGCTATTGAAAATACAAATTCATTTAGATTGTTGATTGATGACCGGTGCGCATGAGCCTGGGATCGCAGCGAAGCGGGTGCATACGTCGCTTGCAAGCAACAAGTATGACCGCACGCCGATCATGCTCGCCGGCGACGGTAACAATGACCTCTTTCACACGGAATTCGCGCGCGCAAAAGGCAACTCGATATAGGGAAAACACTGCAAATTCAGCGCAGTAACAAGGCGTTACAACCCTGGCCCGGGTCTAACACTTTTTGCCTCGACACGTTTTCGAGCGGCCCATAAATTACTGCTGAAAGGCTCTTCGGAGCACAGTTGTGTGAGCAATACAAGTCAGTATGACGATTGTTTTCCGCTGCTGTGCACCCCGCTTGTGCAGGCGTAGCGGAAGGGTTGGCAGACAAATCGATCATGGCGGAAATGGGTTTTCGAAACGTTGGACGTTGGGCAGTGGGCGCGGTGTGCGCGGCCATGCTGTCGTTCGCCCACGCGCAGCCGCCGCGACCGGATCACGGCGGGGGCGGATACCACGCGGGCGGCATGCGCGCCTACGGCGGACCCGCCACGCGTGCGCCCCGGGCCGATTCGCGCGGTTACGCATCGCAGCGTCGCGTGGCGGGCCCCGGCCAGAATCCACGCGTGGCTGCTGGCGGCCCGGCTTGGATGGGGCCCTCTGGCGCCCCGAGCGGTCGCGACCCGGTGTATGGCACGCCGATTCGCCCCGTCAGTGAGGTCACGCGGCCGTTTCAACGCCAAGACCCCAACCCGCCTTATATGAGGTCGGGCTCGATTCGCGCGGACATCACCCGCTACAACGAGGAGCGCGAGTCATCGCGCTTCGTCCCGCGTCCGCCCAACGAAGTCCCGCATCCTCCCGCGCCTTCCCCCTACCGCAACTGACTGCGGCGCGCCACGCGCAGTCGATGGCTGCCGAGCGCCAACCTTCAATCTCCCGCAAGCCGCGACGCGGCATCCAAAGTGACGTAATCACGCCACACTTTTCGGCATCCCCGGTGATCCCGTACCGTTGATCGACGCTCTATTTTCAAAATAATATTGCGACCCCGCGGCTTTCGGCGACGATAGCGCTGTGCCCGCATGCTGGCCAGATCAGCCGCTGGCATGGCATTGCGGGCCATCGCCTTCGATGTTCTTCGTACGCCGTGCTCGATAAGCAAAACAAATCAACGGGCAATTAATGGGTTAGCTATACCCGCAATAAGCGAACCCATTTTTGTCCGGAAAAATGGTCCGTAAAGATGATCGTCGCCCGCAACCGGATCGTCAGCTCTGCATGGGACCGGAGTAAGTGCTCAAGCGCCAACTCCGGATCGACAGATCGAACGGCCAACTAAACAGTTCGCGCGAACCGCCCCCGCGCCCGTCAACGCTTACCTTTGAAAAAGACAGGAGATCATATGAAAGCAATCGTCAGCCGTACGCTGAAAACAAGCTTCAAGTGCGCGGCCGTGGCCGGCTTGCTCGCCGCGGGTACCGCAGCGCAGGCGCAGTCGAGCGTTCAGTTGTACGGCCAGGTCGATACGTGGATCGGGAATCAGAAGTTTCCCGGCCAGCAGAATGCGTGGCAAGTTTCCGGCGGCGGCATGTCGACGTCGTACTGGGGCTTGAAGGGCTCGGAAGACTTGGGCGGCGGCTACAAGGCCCTCTTCACCTTGGAAGACTTCTTCCTGCCGCAAAACGGCAACTTCGGCCGCTTCACGGGCGATTCGTTCTTCTCGCGCAACGCGTACGTCGGGATCGAGTCGCCATACGGTACCGTGACCGCGGGCCGCCTGACGACGCAGCTCTTCATTTCGACGATCCTCTTCAACCCGTTCAGCGATTCGTACGAGTTCTCGCCGATGGTGTGGCACACCTTCCTCGGCAACACGGCGATTCCTAGCGGCGCGACCTATACGACGGACACCGGCGTGGTCGGCGATTCCGGCTGGAACAACGCGGTGCAGTATGCGTCGCCGGACTTCAACGGCCTGTCGGGCAGCGTGATGTACGGGCTCGGCAATACTGCCGGCGACAACGGCGCAAAGAAGTGGAGCGCCCAGTTCCTGTATTTCCACGGCCCGTTCGCGGCCACCGGCGTGTTCCAGTACGTGAACTTCAACAACGCGCCGGGCGATTTGGTGAGCCCGCCGTCGGTGGCGTTCGGCGGAAGCGTGGTGCCGTTCAAGAGCCAGTATGTCGGCCAGTTCGGCGCGAGCTACGACCTCAAGTTCGTGAAGTTCTACGGACAGTACATGTACACGCATAACGACCAGACCATCGGCAGCGGCTGGCACGTCAACACGGGGCAGGGCGGCGTCACGGTGCCGGTGGGTCCGGGCACGGTGATGGCGTCGTTCGCGTACTCGCGCGATGCGGGCGGCCTCGACCAGACCCGCAAGACCTGGGCGCTCGGCTACGACTACCCGTTGTCCAAGCGCACCGATATCTACGCGGCCTATATGAACGATCGCTTGAGCGGCCTGTCGGACGGCAACACCTTCGGTGCGGGTATTCGCGCGAAGTTCTAAGCGCTGGCGGCTTGCTTCGCCGAAAGACGGCGCACGTGCCGCTCGGTCCAGGCTACCGAACGGCCTGGCATAGTGGTCTGAGTTGGACGGCTCGGTCGCATTGGCGGCCGGGCCGTTTTCAATTGACGCGCGTCTGGCCGGAAAGCTGGACGCGCTCAATGTCTTTCACGATCACGAGATAGCTGAACACCGCGAGAAGTGCGTGAGCAGCGACGAAGATCAGCGCGCCTTCGAGCGCGCCGCTCGCGCGCACTACCCTGCGCCAGGAGGGCGCCCGGACTGGGGGCCGATATCCGTGGCGCGCTTTGGCTCGTCAGTCGCGCCGTTCTTCTTTGCCTACCTAACTTTGATAAAGTGCGGGCAACCCGGTCGATTCATTCTTATCGCGAGCGATTGCCATGGATACCCTCGTCAGCATGAAAGTGTTCCGTTATGTCGTCGAGGTGGGCAGCTTCGTTGGTGCGGCCGAACGCATGGAGATGTCCGCGGCAATGGCGAGCAAGCATGTGATGCATCTCGAGCAGCAACTCGGCGCGCGGCTTCTGAACCGGACCACGCGCCGCGTCGCGCCGACCGAGGCTGGCCGCGAGTACTACGAGCGGCTCGCGCAGGTGCTCGCGGAACTCGACGAGGCCGAGCAGGCGGTCAGCGCCGCGAGCATCGTGCCGCAGGGTCGGCTCCGGGTGTCGTCGCTATCGGCGTTCGGCTTGCGCTATGTGATGGCCGCGGTCTCCGACTATGCCGCAAAGCATCCGCAGGTGACGACCGAGGTCGAGCTGTCCGATCGCGTCGTCGAGCTGATCGAGGAGGGTTTCGACGTGGCGATCCGCGCGTCGCCGTTCGGGCTGAAGTCGTCGTCGCTGATCGCGCGGCAGCTCGCGACCGCGCACATCGTGCTGTGCGCGTCGCCCGAGTATCTGAGCCGCCACGGCACGCCGCGAACCATCGAAGACCTTGCGAAGCACAACTTCGTTCAGTACCGGAACATGCCCGCCCTCGACTGGCTGCCGAGCGGGCCCGACGCGTCGCGCGTTTCGCTCGCGGGCAATCTCGTCGTCGCGCATCTCGAAGCACAGCGCGTCGTGGTGCTGTCGGGCGTGGGCATTGCACGGCTCGGCACCGAAGTGATCGGCGAAGATATTGCGCAAGGGCGCATCGTGCCGATCCTCGTTGACGCGGTGCCGCCGCGCGAGCTGCCGATCCATGCCGTCTATGCGAGCCGGCGTCATGTGTCGGCGAAAGTGCGCTCGTTCGTCGACTTCGTGGCGGAGCGGTTTGCAGGCAAGCCGCTGTGGCCGTCGCTCGAGGAGATTCGCGCGGCGGCGGCCCGCGTTTCGTCTTGACGCGAACGTCAACCTTCCCGGACGTTTGCCTATACTGCGAACAACACCCGCTTGAAGTTGTCGACCGGAGTTAGTGCTTTAGCACTTACTCCGGTCCCATGCTGAACTAGTCCAAGTTGGCGCTTTAGCGCTTACTCGGACTTGTTCAGCGGTCGACCCGGAGTTAGTGCTTTAGCACTTACTCCGGTCCCATGAAGGGCTGCCGATCCTCGGGGGAGACATGACCGATCTTTCGATGCCGCAGCGCACGAGCGGCCACAAGCCGCCGTCCGCGCCGCGTCTGCGTTTCGTGACCGCCGCCGCACTGTTCGACGGCCACGACGCGTCGATCAACATCATGCGCCGCATTCTTCAGGCAAGCGGCGTCGAGGTGATCCACCTCGGCCACAACCGCTCGGTCGCCGATGTCGCGAACGCGGCGCTCGAAGAGGACGCCGACGGCGTCGCGGTGTCGAGCTACCAGGGCGGGCACGTCGAGTATTTCGAGTACCTCGTCGACATGCTGCGCGAGCGCGGCGGCGAGCGCATCAAGGTGTTTGGCGGCGGAGGCGGGGTGATCGTCGCCGATGAGATCGACGAGCTGCAGCGTTACGGCGTCGAGCGCATCTATTCGCCGCAGGACGGCCAGCGGCTCGGCCTGCAGGGGATGATCGACGACATGATCGCGCGCGCGTCGAAGTCGCCGCGCGCGGCAGTCAGCGCCGATGCACTGGCGCAACTCGGGCAAGGCGGCGCCGGCCGTTTCCGTCAGCTCGCCCAGCTCATCACCGCATTCGAAAGCGGACAGGCCGACGCCGCCACGCGCGCGGGGCTCGCGGAACGCGCGGCGGCCGTGCATGTGCCGGTGCTCGGTGTGACGGGAACGGGCGGCGCGGGCAAGTCGTCGCTGACCGACGAGCTCGTGCGGCGCTTTCGCCTCGACTACGACGACGCGCTGACGATCGCCGTTCTTGCGATCGATCCGTCGCGCCGCAAGTCCGGCGGCGCGCTGCTCGGCGACCGCATCCGCATGAACGCGATCGGCGACTGGGGGCGCGGGCCGCGCGTCTTCATGCGTTCGTTCGCGACGCGTGGCGCGCCGATGGAGATCGCGGAGGCGCTGCCCGATGCGATCCTCGCGTGCAAGGCGACGGGCGTGGACTTGATCGTCGTCGAAACCTCGGGCATCGGGCAGGGCGATGCGGGTATCGTGCCCTATGCCGACGAGTCGCTTTATGTGATGACGCCCGAGTTCGGCGCCGCGAGCCAGCTCGAAAAGATCGACATGCTCGACTTCGCCGATTTCGTCGCGATCAACAAGTTCGACCGCCAGGGCGCCGCCGATGCGCTGCGCGACGTCGCGAAGCAGGTGCAGCGCAACCAGGCGCGGTTTAGCGAAGCGCCGGACGCGATGCCGGTGTTCGGCACGATCGCGTCGCATTTCAACGACGACGGCGTGACCGCGCTCTATCAGCAGGTCGCGGCGTCGCTCGCCGCGCGCGGCTTGCGCGAGGGCGGCGGCAGGCTGCCGCGGACGAACGTGCGCTATTCGAGCGAGCGTCATGCGATCGTGCCGCCGTCGCGTGTGCGCTATCTGTCGGAGGTGGCCGAGACGGTGCGGGTCTATCGCGCGCGGGTTGAAACGCAGGCGCGCGTCGCTCGCGAGCGCTGGCAATTGAGCGAAGCGCGGCGGATGTTGATCGAAGAAGCGGCGCGGCCGACCGCCGCAAACAATCCGAAGGCGGCCGGAGCCTCGGAAGCGGTTGCGGCATCCGTCGCGACGGACGCGATCGATGCGCCGCAGGACACGCGCTCCCCGAGTCAGCAAGCCGTCGCCTCCCTCGACCTGTTGATCGCCGCACGCGATTCCCGGCTTGGCGAACGCGAGAAGGCGTTGCTCGCGGCATGGCCAAAGACGGCCGCCGCCTATTCCGGCGACGAGCATGTCGTGAAGGTCCGCGACCACGAGATCCGCACCACGCTTTCGATCACGACGCTCTCGGGCACGTCGATCCGCAAGGTATCGCTGCCGAAGTACGCCGACACGGGTGAGCTGCTGCGCTGGCTCTCGCTCGAGAACCTCCCCGGCCATTTCCCGTTCACGTCGGGCGTGTTTCCGTTCAAGCGCGAAAACGAAGATCCGACGCGGATGTTCGCGGGCGAGGGCGACCCGTTGCGCACCAACCGGCGCTTCAAGCTGCTGTCCGAGGGGATGCCCGCGAAGCGCCTTTCCACCGCGTTCGATTCAGTGACGCTCTATGGCGAGGAGCCGCACGAACGGCCCGACATCTACGGCAAAGTCGGCAATTCGGGCGTATCGGTGGCGACGCTCGACGATCTGAAGACGCTCTATGACGGCTTCGATTTGTGCGCGCCGCAGACGTCGGTGTCGATGACGATCAACGGCCCCGCGCCGACGATCCTCGCCATGTTCTTCAACGCCGCGATCGATCAACAAATCGAGCGCCTCGAGACGCGCTGCGCCGCGCAAGGACGCAAACCCAAGCCGGACGAAATCGCCGCCGCCCGCGCCCATGCGCTGCAAAACGTGCGCGGCACTGTGCAGGCCGACATCCTGAAGGAAGACCAGGGGCAAAACACCTGCATCTTCTCGACGGAGTTCAGCTTGAAAGTGATGGGCGACATCCAGGCGTACTTCGTCGAGCACGGGGTGCGCAATTTCTATTCGGTGTCGATCTCCGGCTATCACATCGCCGAGGCCGGCGCGAACCCGATCTCGCAGCTCGCGTACACGCTCGCGAACGGCTTCACCTATGTCGAGGCGTATCTCGCGCGCGGCATGCACATCGACGATTTCGCGCCGAACCTCTCGTTCTTCTTCGAACGGCATGGAGCCTGAATACACGGTGCTCGGCCGCGTGGCGCGCCGCATCTGGGCGCTTGCGCTGCGTGACAAGTACGGCGCGAACGAGCGCAGCCAGAAGCTCAAGTACCACGTGCAGACGTCGGGCCGCAGCTTGCACGCGCAGGAAATCGACTTCAACGACATCCGCACGACGCTGCAGGCGCTGATTGCGATCTACGACAACTGCAATTCGCTGCACACCAACGCATTCGACGAAGCGATCACGACGCCGACCGAGGACTCGGTGCGCCGCGCGATGGCAATCCAGCTCATCATCAACCGCGAATGGGGGCTCGCGAAGAACCAGAATCCGAATCAGGGCAGCTTCATCGTCGAGGAGCTGACGGATCTCGTCGAAGCGGCGGTGCTCGCCGAATTCGACCGGCTGACCGAGCGCGGCGGCGTACTCGGCGCGATGGAGACGGGCTATCAGCGCGGGCGCATCCAGGACGAGTCGATGCTGTACGAGCACCGCAAGCATGACGGCTCGTATCCGATCGTCGGCGTGAATACCTTCTTGTCGGCGCATCCGCACGAGGCGCCGCCGCCGATCGCACTGCAGCGCTCGACGCAGGCGGAAAAGCAGAGTCAGCTGGCGCGCCTGCGTGCGTTTCAGGCGCGGCATCAGGGCGAATCGGCGGAGATGCTGCAGCGCCTGCAGCGCGCGGTGATCGACGACGAGAACGTGTTTGCGGTGCTGATGGATGCGGTGCGGATCTGCTCGCTCGGGCAGATCACGCACGCGCTGTTCGAAGTGGGGGGGCAGTACCGTCGGAATATGTGAGCATTTCGGACTAGTCCTATATCTCGTCAATCGGCGGGCTGGTTATGTTGCGTTCTCCCATTAATCAATTCATGGAGAACGAGACATGCAGACACCGCGCGGCGCCACCTCGCTAACCCCAGCTCGATTCGCGATTCGACCCACGCTCGCTAGCGTCCAACGTTGCCGGAGTGATGAAGGCGCCGCGCATTGCCGTCATTGCATCCGATGAGCGAGGGGTGTTCATGTCGGATCGACACCTCTCCCCGGAGACCCGCCGACGCCTCGCGCGTCCAATCGGCGGCTCCCGGCTGTTGCGCATGCGAGACCTGACGCCCGAGCAAGCGTGTTGGGTCGTCAAACCACTGTTTGCCTGGTCCGCCATTGCTTCGCCAGCCCGGGCGCGATTG
>DATGHJ010000392.1:0-5467 GCA_035308085.1 Trinickia sp.
GGCTTCAACGGGTGCCTCACGTTGCTGCTCCGTCGATGGGGCTGGATGCAGGGTTTCAATCTGTACTCGAAGACGGGCCTCATCATCCTCTATACGTACTTTCAGATTCCGCTCGGCGTGCTGCTGCTGTATCCCGCGTTCGACGCGCTGCGCGAAGACTGGCGCGAATCCGCCTCGCTGCTCGGCGCGAGCGGCTGGCAATTCTGGCGCCATATCGGTCTGCCGGTGCTGGCGCCGGCCTTGCTCGGCACGTTCGTCATTCTGTTTGCGAACGCATTGGGTGCGTACGCAACCGTCTATGCGCTGACGACCGGCAACTACAACGTGCTGCCGATCCGCATCTCGAGCCTCGTGGCCGGCGACACGTCGCTCGACCCGAACCTGGCGAGCGCGCTGGCGATGGTGCTCGTCGGCTTGATGACGATCGTCACAATCGTGCATCAATGGCTGCTGAAGAGGAGCTACCATGTCGCGCGTTGACGTTTCGGTCCCGGTGGCGGCGGCCGCGCCGAAGCGGCCACGGCATCGCGCGCATCACGCGCTGTGGCACCGCACGGTCGTCTGCGTGCTGTTCGCGGTCCTGGCGCTGCCGCTCGTCGCGACGCTCCTGTATTCGCTCGCGACCGAATGGGGCGCGACCGTGCTGCCGAGCGGGCTCACGCTCAAGTGGTACGTCACGCTGTGGAGCGAGCCGCGCTTTCTGCTGGCGTTCGCGCGCTCGCTGATCGTCTGCGGCGGGGCGCTCGTTGCAAGCGTCGTGCTCGTGCTGCCTGCGATGTTCGTGATCCACTATCGTTTTCCGCGCCTCGATGGCGTGATGAACATCCTGATCCTGCTGCCGTTCGCGGTGCCGCCGGTGGTGTCGTCGGTCGGCCTGCTGCAACTTTACGGCGACGGGCCGCTGCCGATGGTCGGCACGCCGTGGATCCTGATCGGCTGCTACTTTACGATCGCGCTGCCGTTCATCTATCGCGCGATCGGCAACAACCTCCAGGCGATCAATCTGCCCGACCTGATGGACGCCGCGCATCTGCTCGGCGCGAGCACGGCGCAAGCCGCGTGGCTCGTCGTGCTGCCGAACCTGAAAAAAGGGCTGACGGTCGCGCTGTTCCTGTCGTTCTCGTTCCTGATCGGCGAATTCGTGTTCGCCAACCTGCTCGTCGGCACGACCTACGAAACACTGCAGGTCTATCTGAACAACATGCGCAACGACAGCGGCCATTTCACGAGCGCGATCGTGATCTCCTATTTCGTCTTCGTGCTGCTGTCGACCTGGGCGATGACCCGGCTCGCGCGCGACAAATCCGAAGGGCAATCGTCATGAGTTTCGTCAACGTCCAAGGGCTCAACAAAGCGTACGGGCAGACGTCCGTGTTTCGCGACATCGACTTCGCGGCCGAGCGCGGCGAGCTGGTGACGCTGCTCGGCCCGAGCGGCTGCGGCAAGTCCACGCTGTTGCGCTGTATCGCCGGGCTCACGCCGGTGGATGGCGGCAGCGTGTTGATCGAAGGCAAGGACGTCGTACCGGTCGCGCCGCAAAAGCGCGGCGTGGCGATGGTGTTTCAGAGCTATGCGCTCTTTCCGAACATGACGGTGGAGCAGAACGTCGCGTTCGGGCTGCGCATGCAGAAGGTCGAGGCGGGCGAGATCGCAAAGCGCGTGGCCGAGGCGATCGCGCTGGTCGAGCTGAACGGCTTCGAGGCGCGCTACCCGCGGCAGTTATCGGGCGGGCAAAGCCAGCGCGTCGCGCTCGCGCGCTCGCTCGTGACGCGGCCGCGCGTGCTGCTGCTCGACGAGCCGCTGTCGGCGCTCGATGCGCGCATCCGCAAACATCTGCGTGATCAGATTCGGCGCATTCAGCAGGAGCTGCGGCTGACGACGATTTTCGTCACGCACGATCAAGAGGAGGCGCTGACGATCTCCGATCGGATCGTGCTGATGAACCAAGGGCAGATCGTGCAGAGCGGCTCGGCGGAAGCGCTGTACACAGCGCCCGCCAACCGCTTCGCGGCGGGTTTCATGGGCGCCTACAACGTGCTCGATGCCGCCGATGCCGGCTCGCTGCTGCAACAGCCGTTTGCGAACCCGGTTGCGATCCGTCCTGAGTCGATCCGCCTCGTGCCCGCCGACGCGCGGCCGGGGGGACTGACGGTAGGCGGCGAAGTCGAGGGGCACAGCCTGCTCGGCAACGTGATCCGCTATCGCGTGCGGGCGTCGGGCGTGGCGCTGTCGGTAGACGTGCTGAACCGGTCCGCGGCCGATTTGCATGCGCCGGGCACGCTCGTCCAGCTCGTGTTCGATCCAGAGACGTTGCGCGAAGTCGTCTGAGCGCAACGGTGACCCGGCGTTCGAGCGGCCGGCGTCACGTCAATCCGGCGCCCCGTCGGGCCGCAAACCCAACCGCGCCGCCGCGGCTAGCGACTGACGCCGCCGCTCTTCGAGCATCGGCACCGCGTTGCGCCGCGATGCGACGGGCGCGCTGTCGTATCATCTCGAAGTTAGAAAGTTTGCCATCGCGTCCAGTCTCATTGCGCGGCACGTTTCGCAAGCTGAAGCCCGCAGCGATCGGCCGATGGCGTTACGCCCATCCGCATCGGACCACATTGCCATGCCATTACGGATCTTGCTCGTCGAAGACGATAGTCGACTTTCCGCGCTCGTCGCGGGCTACTTGCGCAAGCAAGAGTTCGAGGTCGACGTCGTGTTGCATGGCGACGAAGCCGTGCTTGCGATCGTCGAGCGCCGCCCCGATCTCGTGATACTGGACGTCAACCTGCCGGGCAAGGATGGTTTTCAGATCTGCCGCGAGGCTCGCGAACACTTCGACGGCCTCATCATCATGGTGACCGCGCGCGACGACCAGTTCGACGAGGTGCTCGGCTTTGAGTTCGGCGCCGACGACTACGTGCACAAGCCCGTCGAGCCGCGCGTACTGCTCGCGCGAATCAAGGCGCTGCTGCGACGGGCGCCGGTGCGCGCAGGCGAGGTGGCGGCCGAGCCGGAGAGCTACCGCTTCGGGAGTTTCACGATCAACCGCGCGACGCGCACGGCGACGCTCCCCGACGGCAGCACGCCGGAGCTGACATCGGCCGAATTCGACCTGCTTTGGGCGCTGGTGCGATGCGCGGGGGAGGTGGTGACCCGCGACGATCTGATGCGTGAATTGCGGGGCATCGAGTTCGATGGGCTCGACCGCACCGTCGACGGCGGCATTTCGAAGCTGCGCCGCAAATTGCGCGACGACGCCGCGAACCCTCAGCGCATCAAGACCGTGCGCGGCAAGGGTTATCAGTTCAGCAAAGTGGCGTGGGAGTAGGGGATGACGTTGGGCGTCAATTGCCGCACTTGCGTTCGGGCATCCACTGCGTCATGATCCCGAACCCGACTCGACGACTCTCCGCTTTCCGCTATGGCAAATGGCGCTGGCTGCGCTTTCGGCGGACCTGGACCGACACGCGTGCCGACCGCATTCCGAGCTGGTCGAAGCTGTACTTGCGGGCCTATTTCAACCTGCTCGGCCTCGTGCTGCTCGTGCTGATCTGCGCGTTCGCGGTGTTGTCGGCAGGTTCGAGCCCGGGCGCCGTCCGGCGCGCGTTCGAAGCGCTGCCGGGCGGGGCGGCCGCGCTCGCGCTGGCGGCCTTCGGCGCACCGGCGCTTGCGGCCTACCGCTGGGTTCGCCCGATCTGGCTCGATCTGGTGATGGTCCGCGAGCGCGCGATCGACTTCACGGGCGGGCGCTTCAACACCCGCGCGCGTGAATCGCACAGCGTAATCATCGGCCCGCTCGCGCGCACGCTCAACGCGCTCGCCATGCGCATGGAACGGCTGATCGCCGCGCAGCGCGATTTGACCAACGGCATCTCGCACGAATTGCGCACGCCGCTCGCGCGCGCCCGCTTTGCGCTCGAAATCCTGCGCGAGCCATCGTCGGCGCACGAATACGAGACGGCCGTGACGAGCATCGAGCAAGACATCACCGAGCTCGACGAGCTTATCGCGATGAGCCTGACCTATGCGCGGCTCGAATACATGTCCCTGCAATCGCATCTCGAACCGACTCCGATCGCCGCATGGTTCGATGCGCAGGTCAAGGAGGCCAATCTGCTTTACGGCGACAAGGCGGTGACGCTGCAAGTCGAGGTCGATCGCGGCATGCGCGTGGCGATGGATAAGCGCCTGATGTCCTACGCCATGCGCAATCTGCTGCGCAACGCCGGCAAGTATGCGAACTCGCGAATTCTCGTGACTCTCGCGATGGCGCGCGGCAACGTCGAGATTGCCGTCGAGGACGACGGCGCGGGCGTCGCGCCCACCGCGCGCGAGCACATCTTCGATGCCTTCGTGCGGCTCGATCGCAACACGGGCGGCTATGGGCTCGGGCTTGCGATCACGCGGCAGATCCTTCACGCGCACGAGGGCCGCATCGTCGCAACCGATCCGCTTACGCTTCCGGGCGCGCGCTTCGAGCTCAGCTGGCCGGCGGGAAATCAGGCATGAGCGGCCTTTGGCCTGTTGTCGGCGTGAACAGGCCAAAGGCCGCATCAATAGGTGTGGCCGAGCTGGAAGTAGATGTTGCGCCGCCCGCCCGGCGCGAACGCGATGCCGACGTAGAGCGGGCCGAACGAACTGGTCACGCTTGAAAAGAACGTGACGCTGCGCTTGAGCGGTCCGCTGCCGAACTTGTCGCCTTGCTCCCAGACGTTGCCTGCTTCGATACTCACGCCCGCAAAAAGACCGCGCAGCGGCGCCACGTTGAACGTCATCAGCTGGTTCAGATACGTGACCTGGGCGTAGAGCAGCGAATTGCCGGAGAGCTGGTCGGCGGCATACGCGGACAGATGCTGGAAGCCGCCGAGCGTGAAGCCGAGCGGGTTGACCACGTTCACGCCGCCAATGTCCGCCCCCGCTTCGACACTCGCGTTGAGGCTGTGCCGGCCCAGGCTCGCGGCCACGATGGATTTGCCGTAGAGCTCCGTGAACCGGTCGCTGCCGCCGAAGGCGCTCCGTTCCACGCGCAGATCGGCGAAGTAGCCCTTGCGCGGGAAGAGCGGATCGTCGAGCTGGTCGATGACGAGCCGCGCGCGCGCGGTGACTTGCCGTCCGTAGAAGCCGGGATAAATCAGCGCGTTGTCGCCCGCGTCGTCGAAGCTGTTGTAGACCGGCGAACCGTAGGCGTGGGCATAGGCCAAGCCGATGCGAAAGTCGCCGAGGCGGCCGAGCGGCACGCCGAAATCCAGCCCCGCGCGTTCGGTCTGGATGTGGTACTGGTTCAGGCGAAAGCCGGTGTCGTTGTCGTAGATGTTCGCGAAGCGGCGCTGGAACTCCGCGTAGGGCGCGACGTAGTAGCCGAACGACGTCGACAGCGGCTGGCGCAATTCCGTGTGGAAACTGAGCAAATCGCTGCCGAGGATGCTGTCGACGCGCCATTCCAGCCCCGACGGCGTCAGCCACGGGCGGCGATAGCCGA
>DATGHJ010000393.1:0-6440 GCA_035308085.1 Trinickia sp.
ATCTGACGCCGGAGAACTCGCGCCGGCTGCGCGCGCTGGCAACGTGGTTTTCGCTGACGGCGTACGGGCGCGCGGGGCACGCCGAAATCGTCGAGCGCAATATTCGTCTGGCGCGGCAATTGGGCGAGCGGATCGCTGCGCTGCCCGGCTTGAAGCTGCTCGCGCCGACTCGGCTCAACGTCGTCTGCTTCACGCTTGCCGAGAACCCCACCGAGGAACGCGTCAATGCGTACATGCGGGCGGTGCGCGACCGCGGCGACGTGTTCGTCACGAGCACGGTCTATGCGGGGACGTGGGCGTTGCGTGCCGCGTTCTCCAATTGGCGCACGAATGAGAACGACGTCGAGCGCATCGCCGCATCGCTGGCGGCTACATCGTCAGCGTGACGGTGGCGGGTCCGTGTTCGTGTGGCGCGTCGATGCGTATCGTCGCGCCGCTACGGCAGACCGTATCGAAGTCCCGGTCGTTCACGACGACTAGCGGCACCGACACTCCATAGAGCTCGCCCGCGGCGATCACGCCGATCGCAATGATGAGATCGCGCTCGCGCAAGACGATGCCCGCGGGGCCGGTGCCGTTTCGAATCGCTTCGGCAAGCACGCTGCTGCTCGAACTCGATCCTTTCGCACGCGGCATCACCATGATCGCCCCGGCGAGGCTGCGGCCGTTGGCCGGATGCGCCGATTCGACGATCCGGCCGCGCGCGGCGTCGTAGCCGCCCCAGAAGCTCAGCGGTTCGGAAAGCACGACCTTCGGACCATTTGCCCGGCCCTTCGCCAACGCCTCGGCGTGCACGATCACGGCTCGATCGCCGTCGCGCTTTGCGCCTGCGCGGGTATCAAAGGGCGGGTTCATCGAAGCACACTTTTCCTTCGAATGCGGAGCGCACGCATTCTTCCATGCTGCCGTAAGCCACGGACACGCCGATATTGGCCGGCGCATAGTGGGCCCACTTCGCTGAGTTCGTCATCACGAGGCCTGTCATTTTCTTCATTACTGGCGTGATGTAAGTGCACGTATCGACGACGATCTGCACGCCGCGTGCGGCAAGTTGCTGCGCGACCCCCGATGCTTCGAGCTGCCACACGATGAAGCGGCTCGTGTTGACGTAGAAATCGCAGCGCGGCTCGCCCGCATAGTGTGCGAACAATGCGGCGAGCCGCTCGAATTCGGCGATCGAAAAGTGCGGTGTGCCGAGGCTCACAGCGACGAGCGGGTCGCCGGTTTGCGCCTGATTCAACCGGCGACGCACTGACGCGAGATCGTCCAGCGAGACGTGCACGGCCGTAAGCGGTGGATGTCCTTGCGTGGCGTCGTGGAGCGTCGGCGCTTCGGGGGTGATGCCGACGGCATGGAACAGCGCGACCGCGCCGCTCGAGGCCGCGGCGGCGCCGAGCGCTTTGAGTTCGTCTTCGGTGGTATCGGCGGGCAGGCCGAGGAGGGCGGCGACCGTCGCCCCCGCTTCCTTGCCGACCAGCAGGCCCAACGCGGCGAAGAACACATCCCGCCCGGGCAGCTTGGCGAAATCCGCGACGTCGAACACGATCCGCGCTGCGCGATTCTCTTTCACGTGCAAATCGGCGTACGGCGCGCGGCCGGTGACGGCCGCGCTGAGATCGAGGAAATCGCCATAGCGGCTCGTGCGCGCGCCCAGTACCGAATTGGCAAACACAATCGCGTTGGATTCCGCCCAGGCGATTTGGTCGCCGAGCTTCGGGCGGTGCTTCAACTGATAGGGCGCGCAGGTGAAGCTCGCTTCGCAGCCCAATTCGACGTGGGCCTTCATCAAGCGCTCCGCCGCGTGACGGACGTTCGTGTCGCCGCGGAAAAGCTCAGGATGGATCAGGTCGAGCGAGCCGACGTTCAATGTGGTCGGTATCGCGACTTTCGTTCCGCTTTCGACAAAGCGCTCGACGAAGTCCAGGCTCACGGGCCCGTGATACAGACACCCGTCGATATGAGCAGAGGAAACGTCGATCAGATGAGGGGCGTGCATCACATTCGCGGTACGCGCGACGATGCGCATCGCGAGCGCGGCCCCGGCCCCGAACTCGCCGTTCAGCATCGCGCGGTCGCGTGCATCGAGCTTCAGCATGGCAACTTCGTTTCCTGGATGACCCTGACGCGGCCACGATATCAGGCCATCCCAAAAAAGTCTTTACACATGTCTGCATAGTCAGATATAGTTAATATCAGAAACAGAGGAATCAGCTATGGACTACTACAGCGAAGACAGTTTTTTGCCATTCGAGAACATCGGTTTCGCGCTCGGCAAGGCGCGTAATCTGCTCCAGTCGGAAATGGACGTGGCGCTCGTGGGCACGGGCATCACCAGTTCGCATGTCGGCGCGCTGCTGCTCCTTGCCCGGGGCGTCGCGCGCACGCCTGTAGGGTTGTCCAAGCTGCTTGCCGTCGATGCGGGATTCGTCACACGTGTGGTCGACCGGCTGGAAAAGGAGGGCCTTGTGCGCCGGGCTCGCAACAGCCCGGACCGGCGGGTGGTCAACCTCACGGTGACCGAAGCGGGGCGGAAAGCCGCCGCGCGGGTCGCGGAAATCGCGCCGGCGGTGTTGAACCGGCGCTTGTCGAACTTCAGTCCGCTGGAGTTCTACACCTTGTGCCGTCTCCTCAGTAAGTTGCTGGTCAAATGAGTCATTTTTTTATCCGAATATCTGACATATCAGATAAACGGCGACGGCCCCAGGACAGCCGGACGTCAAAACCCTTAAAGGACGCAACATGAACCCGCCGAAAAACGCGAGCGCTCCGGCGCCATTGGTTGGCTGGCAATTCGCACTGGGCGCGTTCGCCGTCGCCCTGGCCACCTTCATGAACGTGCTGGATTCGTCGATCGCGAACGTTGCGATCCCGACACTCTCCGGCGACCTGGGCGTATCGGTCGACGAGGGCACGTGGGTCATCACGCTGTTCTCGGCGGCCAACGCGGTGTCGATTCCGCTGACCGGCTGGCTCACGCAGCGCGTCGGGACGGTCAAGCTCTTCGTCGCCGCGATTCTGCTGTTCGTCGTGTCGTCCGCGGCGTGCGGTTTCGCGCCCAGCCTGCCCATCCTGCTCGCGGCACGTATCGTGCAAGGCGCGGTGGCGGGGCCGCTCGTGCCGCTGTCGCAGGCGCTCTTGCTCTCCACGTTTCCGCGGGAAAAAAGCTCGAGCGCACTCTCGCTGTGGGCGATGACCGCGACTGTCGGGCCGATTGCGGGACCGGCCCTGGGCGGCTGGATCACCGATAACTACAGCTGGTCGTGGATCTTCTACATCAATGTGCCGGTCGGCCTCTTCGCCGCCGCGGTGGTCTGGGCGCTTTACCACAAGCGCGAAACGCCCTCGCGCAAGCTGGCGGTCGACAAGATCGGGCTGCTCTCACTGGTCGTCTGGGTCGGCGCGCTGCAGATCATGCTCGACAAGGGCAAGGATCTCGACTGGTTCAATTCGCCTGTGATCTGGGTGCTCACGATCATCGCGCTGATCGCGTTCGTGTTCTTCCTGATCTGGGAGCTGACCGAGGCCAAGCCGATCATCGATCTGCGCCTCTTTACGCAGCGCAACTTCATGGGCGGCACTGTCGCGATATCGGTTTCGTATGCGGTGTTCTTCGCCAACCTCGTGATCTTTCCGACGTGGATTCAGGAGTATCTTGGCTATCGGGCCGTCGACGCGGGCTTCGTGACGGCGCCGCTCGGCATCTTCGCCGTGATCCTTGCGCCGGTGATGGGCAAGATCATGCCGAGGACCGACATGCGGATGCTGGCGACGGTCGCCTTCCTCGGCTTTGCGGGCGTGTTCGTAATGCGTTCGTTGTATACGACCGACGTCGATGCCCACACGCTCGTGCTGCCGACCCTGCTGATGGGCATCCCGATGGCGATGTTCTTCACGCCGCTCACGGCGATCATCCTGTCGGGCTTGCCGCCGGAGAAGATCCCCGCGGCCGCGGGCTTGTCGAACTTCGTGCGGGTCTTTGCTGGCGCGGTAGGCACGTCGCTCATGCAGAACACCTGGAACAACCGGACGATCCTGCACCATTCGCAGCTCGCCGAGCAGACCGGCGCGACCAACCCGGCCTATGTGCAAGCCATCGCCAATCTTCAGACGACGCTCCACGCGAGTGCCTTCAAGGCTCAGGCCTTTTTCGAGGCGCAAATGAGCGCGCAGGCGGCGATGCTCGGCTTGAACGATATCGCCTGGCTGTCGGCGGTGATCTTCATCGTGATCATTCCGCTCATCTGGATCACGAAGCCGAGCAAGGACGGCGCCGCGAACGCCGCGGGCGCGGGCGGTCACTGAGCGAGGGAGGGGGCGCGTCGGCCGGGCGGGAAGAAAGCTTGAAAATTTCTCTTGCCAGAATCTGACTTTGCAGTTATTGTAATTGTCATCAACACCGAGGACGCGCCATGAAGCACTACACACCCGAAAATTTCATGCTGACCGAAAGCATCGGGTTCAGGCTGACCAAGGCACGTAACCTGATCATTGCGGAAATGGACGCGGCTCTCAAGGATCTTGACATCACCAGCCCGCAGATGGGCATTCTTCTGGCGATGCAGCGCGACTTGGCTTCCACGCCGTTCGAGCTCTCGAAGCTGCTGTCGGTCGACACCGGCCTGATGACGCGCATGCTGGACAAGTTGGAATCGAAGGGATTGCTGGAGCGCTCGCGCAGCGAGGAAGATCGCCGCGTGGTCAACCTGGCGCTGACGAAGAAAGGCCTGGAAGTGGCAGCCAAGCTTCCGCATATCGCGCCGGAAGTGCTGAACGTCCGGTTGAAGAAGTTCACGAAGGCGGAGTTCGAAGAGTTGGGCCGCCTGCTCGCTAAGTTCATCGGAGAGTGAGCGCCGCGGCGCTCCTCTTTTTTTAATCATTAATCTGACGAGTCAGACAATGCAAACGCAGATTGTTAAACAAGGCCGCGGCATCCGTGCGATGAAGGTGGGGCTGTCGGCGATCCTGGTGGCCATGCTGTCGGCCTGCGTTAACTACGCGGGCATTCACAGCGACAAGCAGATGGCGCAGCCGCAACAGTTCCAGACGACGCAGAGCCTGCCGGCGCAAAGCGGCCACTGGCCGGCGGCCGATTGGGCCGACCAGTTCGGCGACGCGCAGCTGAAGGCGCTGATCGACGAAGCGCTCAAGGGCAGCCCGACGATCGCGCAGGCGCGCGCCCGCATCGCAGCGGCGCAAGCCTATACGGAGACCGCGAAGGCCAGCACGATGCCGAGTGTGAACGCCGACTACTCGCTCAAGCGCGAGCAATTCAGCGGGACGGCGCTGGTGCCGCCGCCCTACGGCGGCAGCTGGCAAACCGAGAACAGCGGTCTCTTGAGCGCCTCGTACGATCTGGACCTGTGGGGCAAGAATCGCGAAGCGCTCAAGGCGTCGGTCTCCGATCTGCAGGCGAGCGAGGCTGACGCGGAGGTCGTCAAGCTCACGCTCACGACCACGCTCGCCCGTACCTACAACCAACTCGCCCGGCTCTACGTGCTGCGCGACATTGCGCAGCAGGAAGTGGAGCGCCGCCAGGACATCGACCGCATCACGGCCGGCCGCATCGCGACCGGGCTCGATACGGAAGTCGAGCGCAAGACGGCGCAGGCGAATCTCGCGACCGCCCGCTCCACGGTCTCCGCCCTCGACGGCAGCATCCTGACCACGCGCTACCAGTTGGCCGCGCTCATGGGCGAAGGCCCCGACCGCGGCCTCACGATCGCGCGGCCCACGCTTGGCGTCGGCGACGAAGTGCGTCTGCCGGACAACCTGCCCGCCGACCTCGTGAGCCGCCGTCCGGACATCGTCGCAGCCCGCTGGCGCGTCGATTCGATCACGCACGAAGTGAAGGAAGCGAAGGCCGAGTTCTATCCGGACATCAATCTGAGCGCCGCGATCGGCCTCGACGCGTTCGGCTTCGGCCACTTCCTCACGGCTGCGAGCCGTGAGGCGAGCGCGGGTCCGGCGATTCACCTGCCGATCTTCGATGCGGGCGCGCTGCGTGCGCAATTGAAGGGCCGCTACGCCGAGTTCGACTCCGCGGTGGCGACCTACAACCAGACGCTGATCACCGCCTTGAGCGACGTGGCGACGCAACTTGCGCAGATCCACTCGAGCGATGCGCAGCTCGCCGATGCGCAAGCGGCGCAACAAGCCGCGCGTCAGGCCGACGATCTCGCGATCACGCAATACAAGGGCGGCCTGACCAACCAGTTGACGGTGCTCAATGCCGACATGACCGCGCTGCAGGCCGATCAGTCCGTCGCCGACTTGCTGATGAACCGGCGCGACCAGCAGATCGAGCTCGCCTCGGCGCTCGGCGGCGGTTATGTCGACACGTCATCCGATGCAACCCCCGATGCAACCCATAAAGCAGCTTCCGCTGCAACTTCGAACCCCGTCGTCGCCGCGCGTTGAACCGGCACGTTCGCAAACTCTCT
>DATGHJ010000394.1:0-5492 GCA_035308085.1 Trinickia sp.
TGATGCTGCGCGGCCAGGCGATCTGGGACGGCGGTTCGGTGACCGCGCTCGTCTCGCCGCCGCTTGCCTCGAGCCCGAGCAATGCGACCTTCAATCCCGACTTCGGCGCGACGAACCAAAAGTGGCGCTACATGCTGAGCGGCACGCAGCGCTTGTTCGGCGGCTTTGCGCCGCAATGGCTCGTCTATGGCGGCGCGGGCATCTCGCCGCAATTCGGCGTGGACGCCACCGCGTTGCTCGACAACGCCACGGTCGGCTTCCTCGAGTATTCGGGCGGCCGCAGCAGCGCGCTTGCCGATGGACCAGCGGGACAAGCGGGCCCGGCAAGCTTCCACTCGAAGCTCGCAACCGGTCTCACGCGAACGTTTCCGAACAAAGTGTCGGTGACGCTCGAATACGACTACGACGGCGCAAGCGCGAATCGCGCGACGTGGGATGCGCTTGCCGCCAATCGCGAGCGCTTCGGCCAATATCTCGACGCGGTCGGCACCGAGCAGGAACTGCCGACGCGGCATTCGCTCTTCACGTATGTCACGTGGCAAGACGCCTTCGTGGTCCATCTCGATCTGACGGCGATGGGCCGCTACGATCTCGTCGACCACAGCTACTTCACGTGGCTCGAGGCGCGCTATCACTGGACGCGCGTGGACCTTGCCGTGCAGTGGCAAACCAATCACGGTTCGGCGCGCAGCCCTTATGGCGATGCCGCTCAAAAACAGGTGCTCCAGGGCGTGCTGACGTTCTTCTACTGATTGCCAAGCCGCCCAAGCAAAAAGCGAGCAACGTCCGACGCGATTCGACGCGCGGGCGTAGACTTGAACCCCTCGTCTTCGGTGGAGTCCATCCTAGGGCCTGTATTTAGCGAGAACAGGCCCCTAGACTCATCGTCAGTCAGCGCAAGGAGAATGTTCGATGGAATACAGGTATCTCGGTGCATCGGGTTTTCAGGTTCCGGTTTTGAGCTTCGGCACGGGAACGTTTGGCGGCAAGGGCGAGTTTTTCCAGGCGTGGGGCGCGACCGACGTCGCGGAAGCGCGGCGCCTTCTCGACATCTGCTTCGACGCGGGCGTCACGATGTTCGACACCGCGGACATCTATTCGAGCGGCGCGTCGGAATCGGTGCTCGGCGAGGCGCTCAAGGGCAAGCGCGATCGCGCGATCATCTCGACGAAAGCTACCTTCCGGTTCGATAACGAATCGCCGAACCACGTCGGCTCGTCGCGCTTCCATCTGATTCGAGCCGTTGATGCGTCGCTGAAGCGTTTGCAGACGGACTACATCGACATCTTTCAACTGCATGGCTTCGATGCGAAGACGCCGGTCACGGAAGTGCTGTCGACGCTCGACGATCTCGTGCGCGCCGGCAAGATCCGCTACACGGGCGTGTCGAATTTTTCCGGCTGGCATCTGATGAAATCGCTCGGCGTCGCGGACCGCTACGGCTATTCGCGCTATGTCGCGAACCAGACCTACTACTCGCTGATCGGCCGCGACTACGAGTGGGAGTTGATGCCGCTCGGGCTCGATCAGGGCTTGGGCGCCATCGTGTGGAGTCCGCTCGGCTGGGGGCGCCTCACGGGCAAGCTCAAGCGCGGAGCGCCGCTGCCCGCGACGAGCCGCTTGCACAAGACCGCCGACATGGGGCCGCCGGTGCCGGACGACTACTTGTTCCGCGTTCTCGATGCGATCGAAGAAGTGGCGGAGCAAACCGGCAAGACGGTGCCGCAAATCGCGCTCAACTGGCTGCTGCAACGGCCCACGGTCTCGACGGTGCTGATCGGCGCGCGCAATGAAGAGCAGCTGCGCCAGAATCTCGGCGCGGTCGGCTGGAACCTGACGCCCGAGCAGGTCGCGAAGCTCGATGCGGCGAGCGCGGTGGCGCCCGCTTATCCGTATTGGCACCAGCGCGGGTTCACGGAGCGTAATCCGCTGCCGGTGTAAGCGAGGACAGGCGGCCGGCGCCAGGCCGGCCGCCCATTCCGGGCTCCCGCGTGGTCCGATCTTTGCTCCTGAGCTGGGAGCAGACATCAGGAGCGTTTCCATGACATCCCAACCCCAGAACCCTGCCGGGCCCGCTGCCGAAGACACATCGCGCTTGCCGCGGGGCCAAGCGTATCCGCTTCTCGCCGGCCAGCCGGCGCTCGTCACCGGCGCGAACTCCGGCATTGGCCGAGCCGTCGCGCTCGGGCTCGCCCGAGCGGGCGCCGATGTCGCCGTCAACTACGTGAGCGACCCCGACGCGGCCGACGAGGTCGTCAAAGAGATCGAACAGCTCGGGCGCCGCGCGATCGCCTTGAAGGCCGACGTCAGCGACGAGGCGCAAGTGCAGCAGATGTTCTCGCACGCGCTCGACGCGTTCGGCACATTGCATGTGGTCGTGAGCAACGCCGGATTGCAGCGCGACGCGCCGTTCGACGAGATGACGCTCGACGAATGGAACGCCGTCATCGCGGTCAACCTGACCGGGCAATTCCTGTGCTTGCGCGAGGCGATACGGGAGTTCAAGCGGCGCGGGATCGACGAATCGGTATCGGTGGCAGCCGGGAAGATCGTCTGCATGAGTTCGGTCCACCAGGAGATTCCGTGGGCGGGCCATGCGAACTATGCGGCGTCGAAGGGTGGCGTGATGATGCTGATGCGCAGCCTCGCGCAAGAAGTGGCGCCGCAGCGAATTCGCGTGAATGGCATTGCGCCGGGTGCGATCCGTACGCCGATCAACACGTCGGCGTGGGACACGCCTGAACACTACGCCGAGCTGATGACGCTCGTGCCGTACAAGCGGATCGGCGAGCCCGACGACATCGCGCAGGCGGCCGTGTGGCTCGCCTCGGATCAGGCCGACTACGTGACCGGGACGACGCTGTTCGTCGATGGCGGGATGACGCTGTACCCCGGCTTCGCGTCGGGCGGCTAGCCCCCGAGTTGCCCCTTGATCGTCAAAGCCGCCGAGCCGCGGAATCAGCCAGAGCGACAGGAAGTCCGGCATGGCGCTCAATTCGAAATCTCTCGTTGGCTTGCGCGCGTCTCATCGCCAATAATCGGAAGCTCAACTGATTCATTCGATAAGGTTCCGTTTTTTCATGACTTCCACCCGATGGCGCGTGCTCGCCGTTTTCTCGCTCGGCTATTTCGTGTCGTATCTGTTTCGCGGCGTGAATCTCGGCTTCGCGCCGTTCCTCACGCACGATTTGGGCTTGTCGGCCGCGGATCTGGGCACGCTCACGAGCTTGTACTTTCTCGGCTTCGCGGGTGCGCAGATCCCGGGTGGCGTGCTGCTCGATCATTTCGGCGCGCGGCGCGTCACGGCATGCGTGATGCTCATCGCCGCGCTCGGGGTGCTGCTGTTCGGCGCCGCGCACGATCTCGGCACAATGATGATCGGCCGCTTCCTGATCGGCGTCGGGGTGTCGGTCTGCCTTGGCGGCGCGTTCAAGGCGACCGCGCAGCATTTTCCGGTCGCGCAGCTGACGCTCGTCAACGGTCTCGTGATGGCGGCGGGCGGGCTGGGAGGCGTCGCGGTCGGCGCGCCGCTCTCGTGGCTGCTGTCGCTCGCGAGCTGGCGCACGCTCTCGTTCGCGCTCGCGATTTTTACGGCGGCGGTCGCCGTGGCGATCTGGTGCTTCGCGCCGGCCGCGCGCGACACGCACCGGCAGGCTAGCGTGCTCGAGCAATTCAAGGGCACCTGGCACGTGTTGAGGAGCCGCGCGTTCTGGAAGGCGGCGACATTCTCGGGGCTCACGCAAAGCGTGTTCTACGCGATGCAGTCGCTGTGGGTGGGCGCGTTTCTGCGCGACGTCGTGCTGGCGGATGCCAGCCATGGCGCTGCGCGCGCCGCATCGCTCGTATCGGTGCTCGGCGCCGCGTTCATCGCGGGCAATATCGGCTTCGGCGCATTGGCGCGTGAATTGGAGCGCCGGGGCGTGACCGTGTACCTGTTCTCCGGCGTGACGATGGGGCTCTTCGTCGTCGTGCAGGCGATGATCGCCGCCCGCGTGCCGTTGCCCGAGCCGTTACTGTGGGCCGCGTATGGCGCGCTGGGCGGTACCGGCATCCTGACCTATTCGGTGCTGGCCGAGTACTTCCCCGCGCGCATGATCGGCCGTGTGAACACGACCTTCACGCTCGTGATTTTTCTGGCGATCTTCGCGTTGCAAATTGCGATCGGTGCTGTGCTGGGTCTCTGGCCGACGCACGACGGGCACTATCCGGCGCTCGCACATCAAGGCGTGTGGGCGGTGTTGATTGCGATGCAGATCGCGGGGGCGGTGTGGTATTTCATGCCGGCGCGGCGCGAGGAGGGGGCGGCGGACGGTTCGGCGAAGCCGTCGCTGTAGGTGGGCGGCGCCTCCTTCGCGGGGGCGGTCACGTTTCCGAGCCGGTGCCGTACGTCATGAGCGCGGCGAGCTTACCCGGTAACCCGCCAGGAAACACACCATCAACGTGCCGTAGATAATCGAAGCCGCTTTAGAAGGCAATAAGCGGGGATAATCGTCGACTTTGCTTGCGGTCGCGAGGCGCGCGGTTCACGCGTGCAGCGCACCGCGACCGTGACCCGCTACTTCGAGTTTCGATTTGCCATGTATAGAAAGGGCGCAGCACTGGAAATCCAGTTTTCTCCCGACCGGCTCAACGACGGCGCCGGCGACCCCTACTGGATCGATTTGACCGTCGAAGAAGCACGACGGCTGCTCAATTCGCTGCAGACGCAACTGGCTGCGAACATCGAGAGCACAGCCGCGCCTCTCGTCGTGAGTCTGGATGAGCCAACCGGGGAGCAAGCCGTGCCGGCTGGAAACGAAGCGTCCTCAGCCGGCGCGCCGGAGCCGGCAGTGGCGACGTTCAAGCAATGGGTGTGCGTGATCTGCGGCTGGGTCTATGACGAAGCCGCCGGCGTGCCGGAAGAAGGCATTGCGCCGGGAACGCGCTGGGCGGACATTCCGGCCGATTGGCGCTGCCCGCTGTGCGACGTGGGCAAGGAAGATTTCGCGCTGGTCGAATTTTGATCGGCCGCCGAAGCGGTGCGCGCGTTACTTGAGTTTCCAGAGGCCCCAGATCGCAATCAGGAGTGCGAGGCCGAAGCCGATGCCAAGCAAGACGTAAGTTTCCAAATCGACGACTCGCATTTCCGCAGTTGCAGGAGCCAGCCATCGTCGCAACGAAGGCGGGCCGATTGCGACATGCTACCGGTCCTTCCTTTCAAATCAGGAATGCCTTGGGAGCGGTCGGCAACCAGCCGGTGACAGGCTGCTCGCGGTGCGGCGTTGTCACTGCACGCTCGCACGCCGCTCGACGAAGCGCCGGACGTACTCGTCGGCGGGGCGGTGGACGATGTCATCGGGCGTGCCGACTTGCACGAGCTGGCCGTCCTTGAGGATCGCGATGCGATCGCCGATGCGCAGCGCCTCATCGAGATCGTGCGTGATGAACACGATCGTCTTGTTCAGCTTCTCCTGCAACTGCAGCAGCTGGTCCTGCATTTCGGTGCGGATCAG
>DATGHJ010000395.1:0-3155 GCA_035308085.1 Trinickia sp.
TAAACGTTTCCGCTTTGCGCGCTTCTTATACTGTGCTGTACGGGAAAAAGCGCGCGTTAATGTAATAGAAAGCTTTCGAATATGACTGAGTCAACAGAAAAGTCATAACGCTTTTTCGTTTATCATGAAAAAGCGAATCGCCGCTGTAACCGCGGGGCTCGAATGCGCCTCATTTTTGAGGTGCTCGGGCGGTGAGCCGGCGATAACCGGTGCACAGGCAAAAAAACTACGAAGAATGAAATGGTGTCGCGGAGTGCTATGAGAATCGCAGTACTGGATGACGATCCGGCGCAGACCGATTTTGTGTGTCAGACGCTGGGGGCGGCGGGGCATGTTTGTCACGCATTTGGAGCAGGGCGCGCACTCGTGAAGCAGTTGCGCCGCCAAACGTTCGACTTGCTGGTGCTCGACTGGAACGTGCCCGACATGTCGGGCGAAGACGTGCTGAGCTGGGTCCGGCAGAGCGTATCGGACCGCTTACCGGTGCTCTTCATGACGAGCCGCAGCCGCGAGAGCGACATTGCGTCGATGCTCAACACCGGCGCCGACGACTACGTCGTCAAGCCCGTGCCGGCCTCCGTGCTGCTCGCGCGCGTGGGCGCGCTGCTGCGGCGCGCCTATCAGCTCAATCCGGCCGTGACGAAGGAAGTCTTCGGCGAATATGAATTCGACCTGAGCGCCAAGCACGTGCTCGTGAAGGGCGCGGCAGTGACTCTTACGCAAAAGGAATTCGAGCTCGCGCTGCTGTTGTTCCAGCATTTGAGCCGGCCGTTGTCGCGCGCGCACATTCTCGATGTGATCTGGAAGCAGGCCGCCGATATTCCGTCGCGCACGATGGATACGCACGTGTCGATGCTGCGCGCGAAGCTCGGGCTGCGTCCCGAGAACGGCTACCGGCTCACGCCGATCTACGGCTACGGCTATCGCCTCGAGCGTCTCGAACAGGGGGGCGCGTGAGGCACGCGAGCCGGGCGGCGTTAGCGCCGCAGCGGCTCGCACGGTTTCCGGTGCGCTCGGCGCTCGCGGTTTTTGCCGCGGCGCTTGCGGCTTGCGGCGCACAGTCCGCCGACGCGCATCAGCCGAGGGCGTCGAGGGCGTCGGGGGCGTCCGCCCAATACGCCCCCTACGTGACGAAGGCCGGCGACAACCTCTTCGATATCGCCGAACGCTATCTGCGCGATTCGAACGACTGGCGCGTGCTCGCGCGGCGCAATCGCGTTTCCGAGCCGCGCCATCTGCCGCCCGGCATGACGCTGCGGCTGCCGGTCGCGCTGCTCAAGCGCACGAACCTGACGGCGAGCGTCGTCGCGATGAGCGGGCCGGTCGAGCGTGCGTTTCGCGACGGTCCGTTTCTGCCGCTGACCAATGGCGCGACGTTGACCGAGGGCGACCGCCTGCGCACCGGCGACAACGGCTTCGTCACGCTGGAGCTGGCCGACGGCTCGCACTTGTCGCTGCCGTCGAACAGCCAGCTCGATCTCCATACGCTGCAGCAGACGGCGCTCACCGGCACGACGGTGCGTCAGTTCGAGCTCAAACGCGGCGAAGTCGACAGCGAGGTCACGCACGCTGCGCGCAAGGACGACCGCTTTCAGATCCGCTCGCCCTCGGTGGTGGCCGGCGTGCGCGGTACGCGGTTTCGCGTGGACTATGACGACGCGCAGCAGGCGACGGCGGTCGAAGTGCTCGACGGCACGGTCGGCGTCGACGCCGCGAGCGCTGCGCGTACGCAGGATGCGATGGCTGACGGGCAGCTCGTCCATGCGCGCTACGGCAGCGTCACGCGAGCGACGGGCGGCATCGGCGGGCCGGTCCCATTGCTTGGCGCACCCGCGCTGACGAATCCCGCGAAAGTGCAGGACGATCCGGCCGTGGCGTTCGACTTGCAGCCGCTCGCCGGCGCGGCGCGCTACCGCGTCGCGATTGCGCGCGATGCGGGCGTGCTCGATCTGGTGCGTGACGAACGTGTCGACGGGCCGCGCGCATCGTTTGCCGATCTGACGGACGGCACGTATTTCGTGCGCCTCTCCGCAATCGACGCGAACGGTCTCGAAGGACTGCCGCAGACCTACGCGTTCGAGCGCCGCTTGACCGGGCTTTCGACCTCGGCCGCGCGCCGCCCCGGCAGCCGCGACTTCGAATTCCGCTGGCTCGTGAGCCACGCGGACGACGCGCAGGCCAAGACTCGCTTCCGTTTCGTGCTTGCCGCCACGCCGGACTTGCAGCATCCGATCGTCGATCGCGTCGACCTCGACGCCGGGCATATCGTCGTCTCCAATTTGCCGGCGGGCGTCTACTATTGGACGGTCGTCGCCGAGCAATTCGAGAACGGGAAGTTCTATGAAAAAGGCAGTCCGGTGCAGTCTTTCACGCTGGCTTTTTAGGTGAGTTTCGATCTGCTGCGGTCCCGCGCGCTGCGCGCCGCCGGGCTCAGAAGACCGGTCGGGCGCCGCTTCATGATCGAGTGGTTCGGGATCTGCTGTCTCGGTGTCGCGGTGGTCGTGCTCGGCTCGGTGGGGCATCTGAGCGCGAGCATCGACCGGATCGTCTACGACCGTTTCCTGGTGTGGCGTCCGGTACCTGTCGCGTCCGACATTGCGATCGTGCAGATCGACAATGCGAGCATCGAACGCCTCGGGCGCTGGCCGTGGCCACGCAGCGTGCATGCGCGGTTGCTCGAGGCGCTCGCCACCGCGCGGCCCGCGGCGATCGTCTACGACGTGCTGTTTACCGAGCCCGAAGCGAGCGACGCACAGTTCGCGAAGGCGATCGGGCTCACGCCGACGTACTTGCCGCTGCTGCTTTCTCCTGCGGCCAACGACGGCAGCCGCGGCGCGACGCTGCCGGTTCCCGCACTCGCGAAAGCCGCCGCGGCGCTCGGCCATATCAATCTCGAAGTGGACCCCGACGGCATCGTGCGTAGCGTCGCGCTATTCGAGGGCGATGCGCGCATGCGTTGGCCGCAACTCGTCGTGCCGGTCTATCGCGCGCTCGCGGATGGCGCGCTGAAGGCGACGCTCGAGACGCGGCCGACGCGCGACGGGCTCGGCATCGCGGCAGGCAAACCTGCAAGCGCGGACGCAAACGCAAGCGGCGCGGCCTCGGCGCTTGCCGCCACGACAGACGAGATGCGCTTTCTGATTCCGTTCAGCCGC
>DATGHJ010000396.1:0-6356 GCA_035308085.1 Trinickia sp.
ATGCCGACCAAGGCAAGGCCGCCGCGGCGCGAGCCCGTGAAGCCGACCGCCTTGATCGCCGGATGCGCGACGAGCGCCTCGCCCACTTCGTTACCCGCGCCGATCAAGAGCGAGAACACGCCCTCGGGCAAACCGCTGTCGGCGACGGCCTTCTGGATCGCCCGGCCGACCAGCTCCGACGTGCCCAAATGCGCCGGATGCGCCTTCACGACCACCGGACAACCGGCCGCGAGCGCCGAGGCGGTATCGCCGCCCGCGACAGAAAACGCGAGCGGAAAATTGCTCGCACCGAACACGGCGACCGGGCCGAGGCCGATCTTCCGCGCCCGCAGATCGGAGCGCGGCAGCGGCTGGCGATCGGGCAAGGCCGAATCGAGCACCGCGCCGCACCAGCGCCCCTCGCGCACGAGCGACGCAAACAGCTTCAACTGCGCGACCGTGCGGCCGCGCTCGCCTTCGAGGCGTGCCTTCGGCAACGCCGATTCGAGATGCGCGCGCTCGATCAGCGCGTCGCCCAAAGCGAGGATCTCGTCGGCAATCGATTCGAGCAGGCGCGCGCGCGCTTCGAGCGGGGCCGCGCGAAACGCGTCGAACGCTTGCGCCGCCAGTTCGCAGGCACGCGCGACATCCGCTGCGCCGCCCGCGCCGAACGCGGGCTCGAGCTCCTGATTGCGCGCCGGATCGAAGGCGCGCAGCATCCCTTGCGCGCCCCGCACTGCCGAGGCGCCTAACAACATTTCACCTGCAATCTGCATCGAGTCTCCTCCGTTGGTGGGTCTCAAGCGTCGCAACTTTCAGCCGCGACGCTACGCTCGAAGTCTAGCAACGCCCGCGCCGCCGCGCGGACCGCGGCGTGATGCTCCTTCGGCGTCGCGCTGAGCAGCGGCAGCATCGCGCCCATGTCGGCGATGCCCGAGAACGTCACCGCGTCGTGCAGCACGCGGATCAACGAAATGTTGTCGCGCAGCGTTTCGAGCGGCATGAAGGCATCGTAGAGGCGCTGGGCGTCGGCGTCGCGCCCTTCGCGTGCCGCGCGCAGCAACTCGGCGACCGAGCGCGCAGCGATACAGCCGGAACCCGTCGTCCACGCGGCGAGGCCGAAATCGCGCACGTGGATCAGCGCCGGGCGCTCGCCCATGCCCGACACGACACGCGCCGGGTTCACGCTTTGCAGCAGGCGGCGCAGATAAGGATCGGCCGCCGGATTCTCACGCACGATCGCGTACTTCACGGCGGCGAGCGTGCCGCCGTCGACGAGGCGCGCGAGCGTATCGATGTCGACGTAGCGCTCGCTCTTGATGTAAAGCGTGAGCGGAATGCCCGCGGTGTCAGCGATCCGCTTGAGCCCCGCCTCGACGCCTTCGGGAGTCGTGAAGCCCGCGAGCGGCAGCACCATGGCCGTGCGATACGAGGTTTGCGCGAGGATGCGCGCCTGGTCGAGCATCTTGCCGAAGTCGGGGCCGATCGCCGGAATCACCCGGGTTTCAGGCCCGGCGCTTTCCGCCAGCATGTCAAGCAACTCGCGGTACTCGCTCACCGCGACGTGATAGAAGTTCGCATTGCCGCCGTAGAGCAGCGTGCGCACGCCGCCGCGCTCGATGTGGCGAATCAGCTTCTGGTTCTCGGCGACGTCGAGCGACAGATCGGCGCGGCGCGCAAGCGGCGGCACCGCCATGACGGTCGAGGCGAATTCGCGCTCGACGATGGGGGACACATTCATGAGGTCTCGTACCGGAGAATGTTTTCGGACACGTTCAAAAGTAGCATCGCTCGCCCAATGTTGTCAAACAACATAGCCTTAAGACAAACGCGCCCAACGCGATGCCGCGTCGCGCAAGCCGCTTTTATTGTTGCTATACAGCATGGCCAGGTCAAGCGAATGAGCGGTTTCTGCGCGCATAAGGAAACGCCGCTGCTCGCCCCGCACTTGCTTGACAACTTGTTCAACGAAAGACGATGATCTTCAACCGGCCGCGTGAGCGGCGATTAACGGTGACTGAAGGTCACAAGGACTCTTAACATGAGCAAGATCGGCTTTATCGGGCTCGGGATCATGGGTACCCCGATGGCACTGAACCTGCAAAAAGGCGGGCATCAGCTGCTCGCCTACACGCGCCGCACGGTGCCCGCCGAGCTGGTGGCGGCCGGCGCGACCGCTTGCGAAAGCGCGAAGGCGGTCGCTCTTGCCGCCGACATCATCATCACGATGGTGCCCGACACGCCCAACGTGGCCGACGCCCTCTTCGGCGAAACCGGCGTCGCCGCCGGCCTCACGCCCGGCAAGCTCGTGATCGACATGAGCTCGATCTCGCCGATCGACACGCGCGTGTTCGCCGAGCGGATCAACGCACTCGGCTGCGACTATCTCGACGCGCCGGTGTCGGGCGGCGAAGTCGGCGCGAAGGCGGCGACGCTCACGATCATGGTGGGCGGCCCGCAAGCCGCGTTCGAGCGCGCCAAGCCGCTCTTCGAGCTGATGGGCAAGAACATCACGCTGGTCGGCGGCAACGGCGACGGTCAGACCGCCAAGGTCGCCAATCAGATCATCGTCGCGCTCAACATCGAGGCGGTCGGCGAGGCGCTGCTGTTCGCAGCCAAGGCCGGCGCGGATCCGGCCAAGGTGCGTGAAGCGCTGATGGGCGGCTTTGCTTCGTCGCGCGTGCTTGAAGTGCACGGCGAACGCATGATCAAGCGCACCTTCGATCCGGGCTTTCGCATCGAGCTGCACCAGAAGGACCTCAATCTCGCGCTCGATTGCGCGCGCAGCCTCGGCATGGCCTTGCCCAATACCGCCACCACGCAGCAGCTTTTCAATGCGTGCGCGGCGCAGGGCGGCAAGGCGTGGGATCACTCGGCGATCGTTCGCGCGCTCGAGTTGATGGCGAATTACACGACCGGCAAGCAAAGTCCCTGATTCAGCGGGCCCGATTGCGGCCCGGCAATGTGCACATGACGCGCTCTCAATGATGCGCATACACCGACTGCGCGTCGTTCAGCGCAAGCGGCGCGCCGGCTTGCGAAGTGCCCGTCATCGGCACACCGCCCACCGACCCCGCCTCGAGCGACTGCTGCTGCGCCGCGATCTTCGCCTCGGCCGCCTGAATGTCGGCCGGATAGTACAGATCGTTTGCTTGCGGACGATAACCTGCTTGTTCGACCCGGACGAGATCGGCTTTCACTTCGGCGCGCGTGAGCGGCGCGTTGGTCGCTTGAGCGAATGCGAATGCGGGCGCGGCCAGCGCGCAGGAAATCAGGACGGCCTGGATCAGTGCTTTCATGATGCTTCCCCTTCGAGAGCGTAACGGCCGCATTCACCATGAACGGGGCCTTGAGGCCCTCCATCGGCGTCGATGTCGATGAAGAGTTGTCGTCATTTTGGAAAGCGGCCTCTGTCCCGACGCTGACCCTCGCATTACAAGCTCGTCATCTTGGTCGCCGCAGCCATGCCATCGGCACGGGAGCGCTCGCGGATGTCCGCATGGCAAGGCGGCGCGGCAAGGCTGGGCGTTTTGGGAGCGGGATGGCTCCCCTCACGTTGGCCAGGACGGCCGGATTTCAAACTCCCAGGGCGTTCGAATTCCGGTCGGAGGGACGGTCCACGCACGGCGGATGGTTGAGAACGCAACGGGCCGCGGCTTGGCGCGCACCGCTGCCTCGCCAGATAACAGACTTGTAATTCTCCGGTCAGTCGCGGGTAAATGCCCGCCAGTCAAACTCCCCGCCATATGAAGCCCCTGCCGCACGCCTTGGCGCCAGGGCGCTGCAAGAAGACTCTCTCCGAGGATTTGTCATGTGGATCGTCAGACTCGCCCTGCGCCGGCCCTATACCTTCATCGTTCTCGCCGTTCTGCTGTTCATCCTCGGTCCGATCGCGATCATGCGCACGCCGACGGACATCTTTCCGAACATCAACATTCCGGTCGTCAGCATCGTGTGGACGTACAACGGTTTCTCGGCCGAGGACATGGCCCACCGCATCACGTCGAACTACGAACGCGCGCTCACGTCCGACGTCGACGACATCGAGCACATCGAATCGCAGTCGCTCAACGGCGTGTCGGTGGTCAAGATCTTTTTCCACCCCGGTGCCGACATCAACCGCGCAATCGCCGAAGCCGCGTCGAACTCCGCCTCGATCCTGCGCATCCTGCCGCCCGGCACACTGCCGCCGAACATCATCACCTACAACGCGTCGACCGTGCCGGTGCTGCAGCTCGGGCTCTCGAGCGACTCGCTGCCTGAACAAACGCTCTACGACCTCGGCAACAGTTTCATCCGCACGCAGCTCGCGACCGTGCAAGGCGCCGCGGTGCCACTGCCTTACGGCGGCAAGATCCGCCAGATCATGGTTCAGCTCGATCCGCGCGCGCTGCAGGCGAAGGGCCTCGCGCCCATCGACGTCGTGAACGCCGTCAATGCGCAAAACCTGATTCTTCCGGGCGGCACCGCGAAGATCGGCTCGCGCGAGTACAACGTCGAGATGAACGGCAGCACGCAATCGGTCCAGGCGCTCAACAACCTGCCGATCAAGACCGTCAACGGCACGGTTGTCTATGTGCGCGACGTCGCGCACGTGATCGATGGCTACGCGCCGCAAACGAATATGGTGCGCAGCGACGGCAAGCGCGCCGCGTTGCTGACAGTCGAGAAAACCGGCAGCGCATCGACGCTCACGATCATCCAGCAGGTCAAGGCGATGCTGCCGAAGATCGCGGCCGGCCTGCCGCAAGCGCTCAAGATCACGCCGCTGTCCGATCAATCGGTGTTCGTGAAGTCGGCGATTTCGGGCGTCGTGCGCGAGGCGCTGATCGCCGCGTGCCTGACCGCGGCGATGATCCTGCTCTTTCTCGGCAGCTGGCGCGCGACGCTGATCATCGCGGTGTCGATCCCGCTCTCGGTGCTGACCTCGCTGATCGCGCTCGCCGCGCTCGGACAGACGATCAACATCATGACGCTCGGCGGCCTCGCGCTCGCGGTCGGGATACTGGTCGACGACGCGACCGTCGCGATCGAGAACATCACGCATCACCTCGAAAACGGCGAGCCGCTCCACGACGCGATCCTCAATGGTTCGGGCGAGATCGCGGTGCCGACCTTCGTCTCGACGCTCGCGATCTGCATCGTGTTCGTGCCGATGTTCCTGCTCTCAGGCGTCGCCCGCTATCTGTTCGTGCCGATGGCGGAGGCCGTGGTGTTCGCGATGTGCGCGTCGTACTTCTTCTCGCGCACGCTGATTCCGACGCTCGCCATGTATCTGATGCGTGCGCCGTCAAGGCACGCGAAAGCGGCCAGCGGACGCTTCGGCGCGCTGGTGCGGTTTCAGGCGTCGTTCGAGCGCCGTTTCGAAGCGTTGCGCAATGGCTACCGCGCCGTGCTGCAACGCGCGATCGCAAGCCGCCGGCGCTTCCTTCCGATCTACCTCGCGCTGTGCCTCGGCTCGCTTGCGCTCATTCCGTTCGCCGGCCGCGACTTCTTTCCCGCGGTCGACACCGGCGAAATCCGCCTGCATTTGCGCGCTCCGACCGGCACGCGCATCGAACAAACCGCACGCATCACCGACGAAGTCGAAGCGAAGATCCGCACGGTGATCCCGAAGTCCGAGCAGGCCGCCGTGCTCGACAACATCGGCCTGCCGGTGAGCGGCATCAACCTCACCTACGATTCGTCCGCGCCAATCGGCCCCGAAGACGCCGACATCCTGATCACGCTGAAGCCCGACCACCGCCCCACCGCCGAATACGTCGCCAAGCTGCGCAACGTGCTGGACGCGTCATTCCCGGGCGTGACGTTCGCGTTCCTGCCCGCCGACATCGTGAGCCAGATCCTGAACTTCGGGCTGCCCGCACCGATCGACATCCAGATCGTCGGCAACAAGCTCGCCGCCAATCGCGTGGTCGCCGATCGCCTGCTCACGCAATTGCGCGGTGTGCGCGGTCTCGTCGATGCGCGCATTCAGCAGCCGGGCGACGAGCCGACCATCAACGTCGACGTCGACCGCACCAAGGCGATGCAAGCCGGCCTCACGCAGCACGACGTTGCGCAGAACCTCTTGATCGCGCTCTCCGGCAGCTCGCAGACGACGCCGAACTTCTGGCTCGATCCGAAAAACGGCGTGAGCTATCCGCTGGTAGCCCAAGTGCCGCAATACGACATTCATTCGCTGCAGACGCTCGCGAACATTCCCGTGACGACGAGCCAGCCCTCGGTCAATCCGCAGAATCAGCTCGGCACGCTCGGCACGACCTCGCGCAGCATGCAGCAGGCCGTGGTCTCGCACTACAACGTGCAGCCCGTGCTCGATATCTTCGCGTCGGCGCAGGGGCGCGATCTTGGCGGCGTCGCGTCGGACGTGACGC
>DATGHJ010000397.1:0-2726 GCA_035308085.1 Trinickia sp.
GTACCCGTGCTACATGTCGACGGAAGAGCTCGACGCGCTGCGCGAACGTCAGCGTGAGGCCGGTGAGAAGCCGCGTTACGACGGCACTTGGCGCCCGGAGCCAGGCAAGGTACTGCCGACGCCGCCCGCAGGCGTCGAGCCCGTCCTGCGTTTCAAGAACCCGCTGACGGGCGTCGTCGCTTGGGACGATGCCGTGAAGGGCCGCATCGAGATCTCGAACGAAGAGCTCGACGACCTCGTGATCGCGCGACCGGACGGTACACCGACCTACAACTTCTGCGTCGTCGTCGACGATCTCGACATGCGCATCACGCACGTGATTCGCGGCGACGATCACGTGAACAATACGCCGCGCCAAATCAACATCCTGCGCGCGCTAGGCGGTGAGGTGCCGGTCTATGCGCACTTGCCGACCGTGCTCAACGAGCAGGGCGAGAAGATGAGCAAGCGCCATGGCGCGATGAGCGTGATGGGCTATCGCGATGCCGGCTATTTGCCCGAAGCGGTGCTCAACTATCTGGCGCGCCTCGGCTGGTCGCATGGCGACGCCGAAGTGTTTTCGCGTGAGCAGTTCATCGAATGGTTCGATCTCGAGCATCTCGGCAAGTCGCCGGCCCAATACGATCAGGACAAGCTCAACTGGCTCAACAATCACTACATCAAGGAAGCCGACAACACGCGTCTTGCGGAGCTGGCCAAGCCGTTCTTCGCGGCACTGGGCATCGATGACGCGACGCTCGCAAGCGGACCGGACCTCGTGGGCGCCGTCGGATTGATGAAGGACCGCGCGACGACGGTCAAGGAGATCGCGGAGAACGCCGCGATGTTCTACCGCGCGCCGGCGCCGGATGCCGAAGCGCTTGCTCAGCACGTAACCGATGCGGTGCGTCCCGCGCTTGCCGAACTCGCGGCGGCATTGCGCTCGGCCGAGTGGGCGAAAGAGGGCATCTCGGCCGCGTTGAAGGCGACGTTGGCTGCGCACAAGCTTAAGATGCCGCAACTCGCGATGCCGGTGCGTCTGCTCGTTGCGGGAACGACGCATACGCCGTCGATCGATGCGGTGTTGATGCTGTTCGGGCGCGATATCGTCGTGAGTCGAATCGAAAAGGGACTCGCTTAAGCATCGTCGAGGGGCACGCGTGCAGCCTCGAAAAAGCTGCATGCGAAAAATTTAGCGTCGGAAGCGCAGAGGGTATTTACAAAACGGAAATCGAACTCTACAATCTCGCTTCTGTTCTGCAAGGGGGTATAGCTCAGCTGGGAGAGCGCTTGCATGGCATGCAAGAGGTCAGCGGTTCGATCCCGCTTACCTCCACCATCAGAACAGTGAAGTCCTTCGCAAGGCGCTTTTGCAAACAAAGGCAGCGGTAAAAAAGGCTTCACAAGCAGTAGTTAAGCAGTTAGAATGGCGGTCTTCGCAGTTAACGAAAGTTAGCAGCGAAAACGAGACAGATCTGAGAAGATTTTGTCCCCTTCGTCTAGAGGCCTAGGACATCACCCTTTCACGGTGAGTACAGGGGTTCGAATCCCCTAGGGGACGCCAAAACATCGGCGTCGCTTCGGAAGAGAAGCAGCGCAGCTTGTGAGAATAGACCGACGCTCACGAGCCATGGTGTAAAGACTGGAGTGGTAGTTCAGTCGGTTAGAATACCGGCCTGTCACGCCGGGGGTCGCGGGTTCGAGTCCCGTCCACTCCGCCAGACAAAGCCCGTTCAGGTCACGCTTGAACGGGCTTTTTCATTAAAGGTGTAAGCAGTACGTTGTCCCCTTCGTCTAGAGGCCTAGGACATCACCCTTTCACGGTGAGTACAGGGGTTCGAATCCCCTAGGGGACGCCAGAACATCGGCGTCGCTTCGATAGAAGCAGCGCAGCTTGTGAGAGCAAACCGACGCTCGCAAGCCAGGGTGTAAAGACTGGAGCGGTAGTTCAGTCGGTTAGAATACCGGCCTGTCACGCCGGGGGTCGCGGGTTCGAGTCCCGTCCGCTCCGCCAAATGGAAGCCCGTTCAAGCCAGCGCTTGAGCGGGCTTTTCGTTTGCGCATGCATCGTTTGTCCGGGACAAACCACACTTGCCAGCGCGCGCGGGCTGCCTTAACGTGGTCCGAATAACGTCTTCCGTTTGCTGCAGCGATGCTCGATCCGACCGACGTCCCGTTTCCATTCCATCTGCGTGAAGCATCGCCCGACGATTTCGAATTCGCGGAGGCGCTCACGCGCGCCAACATGGGTGGCTATTACAAGCGCCATCATCTGATTTGGCGTGCCGACCTTTTTCTGGCGAGCTGGCGCGAGTCGGAGAACTTCATCCTCGAAGAGAACGGCGAGCCGATCGGCGTGCTGCGCATCACCGAGGAAGGCGACTCGCTGCATATTCGCGACGTGCAAATCGCCGAAGGGCATCGGCGTCAGGGCGCTGGCACCTATCTGCTCGACACTTCGCATCGTTGGGCGCGTACGCGCGGCTTGCGCGAGTCGCAGTTGCGCGTGTTCGTCGACAACCCCGCGGCGCGCCTTTATCTGCGCATGGGGTATCGGGTCGCCGGTCCGCGGCTTGCCCAGTTGGGTGCGATCCGGCACATGGTGCGGCGCGTTTGACCCGATGCGTTCGATGCCTGCGATTCGGCGCGCGATTGCGTGTCGCTGCTAACGTGGACTGGCCGCAGCGGCGTCACGCCGAATTGCGCGCTTCATCGCCTGTGGTTTCGGTCGAATGATCGTGGATGTC
>DATGHJ010000398.1:0-2498 GCA_035308085.1 Trinickia sp.
GCGCACGATGCGCAGCGCAAGCCCCTCGACGATCGCCGTCTTGCCGACGCCCGGTTCGCCGATGAGCACGGGGTTGTTCTTCGTGCGCCGCGAGAGCACTTGGATGACGCGCCGGATCTCGTCGTCGCGTCCGATGACCGGATCGACTTTGTTCTGTCGCGCCAAGGCCGTGAGATCCCGCCCGTAACGTTCGAGCGCTTGATACTTGCCCTCTGGGTTCTGATCGGTGATGCGCTGACTGCCGCGGACCGTGGCGAGCGCTTGCAGGATGCGATCTTTCGTCGCGCCGGCGGCTTTGAGGGCGGCGGCGGCTTCGGAGTTTCCTTTGATGTCTGCGATGGCGAGCAGCAGATGTTCGGTGGAGACGAAGTCGTCTTTGAATTTGAGCGCCTCGTCGCCCGCGCGCGTGAGCACGTCGTTCAGTTCGCGGCCGATGCGTGGTTCGGCGGAGCCGTACACCTTCGCGCGCGCATCGAGCGATTGCCGGAGCGTCTGCTCGAGTGCGCCGACGTCCACACCTATCTGCCGCAGGACGACCGCGGGCACGCCCTCGCCGTCTTCGAGCAACGCGGCGAGAAGGTGCTCGGCGTCGATCTCGGCAGCGTTTCGCTCTTGCGCGATGCGTTGCGCGCCGATCACCGCCGCCTGTGCTCGTTCCGTGAGTTTGTTGAAGTCCGCCATGCTCTCGATCGCCCGTCGTGATACCGACTATCCGGTACCGTGTTATATGAGGATTCTCCCTCGCGAGGCCACTCCTTTTCGCGCTTTCCGCTCCGGTCGATTGCGGTAATGTCGTGATTGACTCGGTGCTTGCGTCTGCGCTACAATAGCGCCCATCCCCGCAAGCCCGTGAGGTATCGGTTGACGACGAGGCGCTCCCTCATCGCCATTGCCGCCTTTGTGGGGATCGCGGCAAGCCTACGGTGCGCGTCGATGGGCGCACCAGAGCCGGCGTTGCCGGCCCCGCCGCAGGCATTGGCCCAAGCGCACGCGTTTCGCGGCACGATAGCGTATCGCGCGAGGCGCGACGGTGCGGCCGCGTCCACCATCGTCAAGGGTTTGGCGATCGTCAATGCCTCGTGGTCGTTCGACGAACGATCCGATGCGTACGACCTTCACGCCGATCCATCAGGCGCATCGATCGCATTTTCCGATGATGTCGCCCAGATCGATGACGTCTTCGCAGCCGATCCCACGGCGAATGCGTACGTTCTCGCGCTGGCGCAGACCGGCGGGCTGCCGCTTCGGTCGCTTGGTGCTCAGACAGCGTGGGAGTCGCCCGGTGCCGTCGCCTGGTATGTCGATCCGTCGGGCGCCGAGATCGCCGGCATCGAAGATCGTCGCGATGGTTCGAATGTCGGCTTCACGTTTTCCGATTGGACGATCGTCGATGGGCTCGCGCTGCCGCAACACGTGCTGCGCTTGCGTGACGGCAGGCCGGATAAGACATTCAGCATTTCGCAGTATGTGGTGACTGTGGGGTCGGCGGCTCCAAGCACGGGTACCGTACCGGCCTTGACTCCGGTCTCGCTCGATGCGGCGTCGGACGCGTCGACCTTGTTCGGCGGAGCTGCTCCGGCATCGCAGGGCGTGCTGTTGCGGTTCGAATTCGTAGGACTCGGCTGCATCGTTCTCGTCGGCGCGTTCGTTCTGCTCTGGGCGCGGCGAGATCTGCTCGTGTCAAACGTCTGCCGTCGAATGGCGCGCGACCCGCGAGGCTGGCGCAGAGCCGGCGTTTCGATCTTCGTCGGACCCGATGGCGCTCTGACGATGGACGGCCTGAAGTATCGCGTGGGGCCGCACTTCTTCAGCCGAGCGGCGCTGGTCCAGACCTCATTGCTCTTCATCAGAGTGAGCGCGCCGGGAACGCCGCGCTGCGTGATCTTGCCGCGTAAGTTCAGGCCAGTCGACGTCGGCCTTCGCCGCGCCGCGTCGACGAAGACGAGCGCGGGCTTCACGCTGGTGGAGACCATCGTCGCGACCGCGCTCTTCACCGCGGTGATCATGCTCGGCATCTACCCAGCGCTGCTCGCGCTCTCCCGCGCCGACGCGATGGCGCAACAGCGACTACAGGCCGCATCCATCGCCGCGAACGCGCTTGCCGACGAACAGGCAGCGGCTGAGTATGGCGGCGCTGCGCCGCAAGGCTCCACGGTCACGCAAGTCGACGGTTTCACGCTGCGTGTCGTCGTCAGCGCCGGCGGCCTGCGCGGATCGAGCGCTCTGGAGATATCGGTGAGCGATGCGACCGGCGCCGAGCTCGCTCACGTCGAATCGTTGCTCGGCCCGCCGGTACCGGCGCCGCCGAAATCAAGTGGAGGGCCTCCAGGTGGCTGACGACTTACGAAGGAGCACTGATCGGCGCCGACGCGGCATGGCGATCGTCACGGTGCTGCTCGCCACTGCGCTGCTGCTCGTGCTCGTCGCGGTCCTCGTCGACCTTGGCACGATCCAACTGCAGCGCGCCACAGCCGACCTTCGCGCGCTCCAAGCGCTCG
>DATGHJ010000399.1:0-5981 GCA_035308085.1 Trinickia sp.
GAGATCCTGATAGACGCACTCGATGCCGAGCGAACGCGCATGATCGACCGAGCGCAGTAGCGTCTCCTCGCCGCGCACGAACACCTTGCCGCTCGACTGCTGATGAAAGCCCGTGAGGATCTTCATGAGCGTCGACTTGCCGGCGCCGTTGTCGCCGAGAATGCCGAGGATTTCGCCATCCGCGAGCGTCAGTGATACCCCGTTGAGCGCCGTCACCGCGCCGAACCGCTTGACGATGTCTTCGACGCGCAACGCTTCCCTGGCGTCGGCCATCACAGGTCTCCCTTGCGCGCGAGACGCGTGACGTGGATGTTGAAAATCATCGCGACGAGAATCGCTGCGCCGAGAATCATGTTGAACGTGAACGCGTTGATGCCGATCAGCGTGAAGCCGTCGTTGAGGATGCCGAGCACCGCCGCGCCGATGAGCCCGCCGATGATCGTCCCCGAGCCGCCCGCCAAAGGCGTGCCGCCGATCACGGCCGCGGCCACCGCCAGGAACATGATCTGATTGCCGCCGGCCTGCGGGTCGATCGAGGTGATGCGAAAGCCTTCGAGAATCCCCGTGAATCCCGCGAACACGGCGGCAATGATGAAATTGCCGAGCTTCAAGCGGTTGATCTGAATACCGGCTTCGCTCGCGCCTAATGGATTGGCGCCGGCGGCCACCGTATGCAGGCCCCATCGCGTGTGGCGCAACAGCACGTGCATGAATAGCGCGATCACCACGGCCCAGATGATTTCGCTGTAGCCCCAGGCGCCGAAGATCGAAGCGAAACCGGCGTCCTCGGGCGGGGCAACCGGCGTGCCTTGCGAGATCGTCAGCGTGAAGCCGTTGACGAAGAAGAGCGTGCCGAGCGTCGTCACGAACGAAGGAATGCGCAGATACACCGTCAACGCGCCGTTGACGAAACCGACTGCCGCTGCCGCGAGCACGCCCACCAGCACCGACGCCCACGCGGGCAAGCCCGCATCGTTGGCGAAGTGCACGATGAACGGCGCGAACGCGAAGACCATCCCCGCCGATAGATCGATCTCGCCGCCGATCATCAGCATGATCTCGCCGCAAGCGATGATCGCGGCCGGCGCGATGAACTGCGACAGATTCTGCAGGCTCGCGTTGGTCAGCAGGAAGTCGTGATTGACCGCCTCGAAGTACGCGCTAAGAATCACCGCAACCAAGAGGATGCGGGCTTCGCTCGATCGTGTGATCGCGCCCGCCCAGTGCTTCGGGCGGGCGCGCGCTTTACCGCTGTCAGTCACGGATGCCATTTACGCTTTGATAGCGCCGCTGCGCGGCACGATTTGCGGCTTCGTGCTCTTGCCTTCGTAGCGCGTCGAAGTGTTCAGATACGGATCGACCGTGCCCTTGGTCACGAACTTCAAGCCGGTGTTGATGTTGGCCGGCCCGACGAGACCGCCCGATGCGAGGAACACGAACGCTTCCATCATCGTGTAGAAGCCTTGCACGTACGGCTGCTGGTCGATCGTGAAATCGAGCACGCCTTCGTGGATCAGCTCGACGGTGCGCGGCAGCAAGTCGAAGCCGCCGCCGTGCACGCCCTTCGATTGCAGGTTCGACTCCTTCATCACTTCGGCGACGCCCTGCGTGCTGCCCGCATCGACGGCGAACATGCCCTTGAGATCCTGGTGACCCAGATAGAACGACTTGATCTTCGAGAGCTCTTCGTTGACGGTCGCGCCCGTTGCGATCATCTGTGCGTCGATGTTCTTGCCGGACTTCTTGATCGCGTCCTTCGCGCCGTCCAGGCGCGGCTGGATGTTGAGCTGGCCCGGCGTCGCGATGAAGAGCGCGACGAGCCCGCTGTCGATGAGGCTCACGATGCGCTCGCCCATCTGATAGCCGGACAGATACAGGTCCTGGCCGATATAGGCGAGGCGCGGATTCGTCGTGCCAGCGGGCGCATCGGCGTTGTATGCGAAGACGGGAATGCCCGCGTCGAGCGCGTTTTGAATCGGTTTGTCGAAGGCTTTCGGATCGACGATCGGCACGGCGATCGCATCGGCTTTGGCGGCGACCGCGGCGTTGAGCGCGTTGACCATTTCGCCGACGTCGGCATTAGCGGAGCCGGTCCACTGATAGTCCATGCCGAACATGGCTGCCGCATCCTGTATGCCGTATTGCGTCGGCACAAAGAACGGATTGGTCGTGACGTGATTGACGAATACGACTTTCCAGCGTTTGTGTCCCGGGAATGGATTCGCTTCGGCCGCTTGCGCCGGCGTCATCGTGCCCATTGCGGCGCCCCCCAAAAGCGCCATTGCCGTCGCGAGGCCCGCGCCCTGCAGCAGCCCCCGGCGCATGCCCTGCACTTCTTCTTCCTTGTCTTCGCGCTCATGCGCCATGTCATCCTCCGTTTCTCTTCGTTGTTGAACACCACCTTCATTGAAAGGCGGAGCGCCGGCCTCGATAGGCACGGGCTCCAGGCATGACAACTCCTGCGAAACCTGCGGACTCTTAAAGTCTATGCGCGCGCATAACGACTGTCTCGAAAAATGCTATATCAGGCACTTTTCACTAATAATCGATGTATACCCTTATATAGTCGGACTATTTTACTAAGTGGTCACCAACAATTAGGAATGCAGGCGAATCATGCGGTTGTGATTCGCTAAATGATAGGAGGCGAAGATTTAAATCGGATGAATAGCGGCTTTCGTCTTAAATAGTAAGACTAAGAAGACGCTTAAATTAAGGGGTGAGCTGCGCAGTCGATTGAGCGAAAACACGATTGGCACTTCATTCACATGCCGGAAATAAAGTGCGGCGCGCGCCGGCTCAGCGCACGGTGCGGCTGCCCACTTCGAGGATCGAATCGGCGTCCGCGCGTGCGTTTTCGAGTTGCACAAGGCTTGCGTGGCGCGCTGCGAGCGGATCGCGATTCTGGATCGCGACGAGAATCGCTTTGTGGCGCGGCAGAGAAAGCGCATGGGTATCCGGGTGGCGGCTCGTCAGCTTGATCGACTCCGACAGCGCGAGCGACATCATGTTGCCGATGAACGCGAGCATGTCGTTGTGCGTCGCCGCCATGATTGCGCGGTGAAACTCGAGATCGGGATCGAGCAATGCCGCGGCGGTGTCGGCGCGCTCCATGCGCTCGTAGGCGGCGGTGATGCGCGCGAGATCTTCGTCCGTGGATTCGGTGGCGGCGAGCGCGGCGGCGGCCGGTTCGATGATGCGCCGCACGGTCAGGAGCGAACGGAAGAACTCGCCTTCGGGAATGCTGTTGAGCGTCCAGTAGAGGACATCGGGATCGAGCATGTGCCAGTCTTCGCGCGGGCGCACGACGCTGCCCACGCGCGGCTTCGACACCACGAGGCCCTTGGCGACCAGCACGCGAGTCGCTTCGCGCAGCACGGGGCGGCTCACGCCATACATTTCGCACAGGCTCGGCTCGGGCGGCAGGCGCTCGCCGGGAGCGAGCTTGCCGCTGACAATCTGGATGCCGAGTTCCTGCACGATGCGCCCGTGCATGCTCTTGCGGTTCTGGAGGTGCCGGTAGTCCATAGTGTTCGAAATTGCTTGAGGGAGGTGCCTCGGAAGAGTGAGGACGCTTGGACGCACAGCCGGGTGCCTGGGTACGAGGATAGCATGCGGCATGCCACAAAATGCCGAGTTGTGGCACTTTGTGGCGGCGAGCGCGACAACGCGCAGCGTCACCTTGAAAATATTTTTTCGGTCCTGTCGAAATGCTGTTTGACGAGGCGTCATTGTCGTAGCGGCGCATGTTGCTCCGCTAAATCCGATAAGGAGAAAACGTCAGGCAATACCTGCTGCTGCTCACGAGCGAGTTCGACGATGTCGACGACGCCGCGTTGATTCCCGACGACCGCTTGCGGCTGATGTTCGCGTGCGCGCATCCGGCGATCGACGCCGGCGTGCGCGCGCCGCTGATCCTGCAGACGGTGCTCGGCTTCGACGCTTGAGGCGATGCCGGCGCCATGGGCCGATGCTAATGCGCGACGTCGATGACCAAGGTCAATACTCGCGGATTTGCCGGCTGACCGAGTTTTCCTGCTGGTTGAGCGTACGCTGCTCGGTCTTCGTGATGTGGCCGCCGTTCTGGGAAGCCATGTCGCGCTCTTCCTGGCGGATCTGGTGATCGTCGTGGTGAAGCGCGTGGGCCTCGGCTCTCGACATATCGCCGTCGCGCGCGTCGTGGTTGATGCGGTAGTTCTGATTCCCGAGCCGATGGTTCACTTCCGCGCGGCGCGGGTGCGTCTGCTGCCATTCGTTGGCTTGGGCGGAAGACGCGGCGCCGGCAAGCGCGGCGGCAGCGGCGAGAACCATGATGACGGATTTGCGGTTCGACATGTTCATCTCCTCTTGGTTGAGTGTCGGCGGCTTCGTGCCACCCGCCTTTTAAACGGCTTCGGGCCGAAGCAACCGTCGCGGGAGTTTGTAAGGAAGCGTAAGCCGTGTTACCGGCCACTGAACTCAGTCTCGCAGCAAGGGTCTCAAGGGCCTGGACAATCTTTGGACTTTCCTGTGCGTGGCTTTCTGCACCGGGCGGGAAGTCGAAATCTCTCCTTAGAGGAAACTGCTATGCGTCGACGTCAATTCCTTCTCGGCACTGGCGTGACCGTCGCGGCAAGCGGCCTCGCGCTAGCCGGCTGCACGACCACGCCGCTCGGTTCGGGCAACACCACGTCCGAGAACGCGGATAAGCGTAAAACGATCGACGCCGATTACGACGCCACGCTGGCTCGTCTCTACAACTCGGTGAACGGCTCGCACGAGCTGCTCGACAAGGCGCGCGGCGTGCTCGTCTTTCCGTCGGTGATTGCAGCCGGTTTCTGGGTCGGCGGGCAGTACGGGCAGGGCGCATTGCGCGTCAACGGGCAGACGACCGGTTACTACAGCATCGTAGGCGGCTCATTCGGCTTGCAGATCGGCGCGCAATCGAAGGCGATCATTTTTGCGTTCATGACGCAGGAAGCGCTCGATGGCTTCCTCCAGAGCCAGGGGTGGGCAGCCGGCGCGGACGCCACAGTCGCGCTCGTCAAGATCGGCGCCAACGGCACTGTGGATACGTCGACGGCGACGGCGCCGATCCAAGCGTTCGTGCTGACGAATGCCGGGTTGATGGCGGGTGTATCGCTTCAGGGCACCAAGATTTCGCGGCTCATCATTTGAAGCGGCGCAACGTAGAGTCCACGCTCGACATCGCGCATTTTTGTCGAGGTAGTCTCGCGCGAGCGCAGCGGCGGCCCACGGTCGCCGATTGCGACGTCTCGTTGAACACCGACACAAGAGCGCCTCATGCAACGACGCCGATTCTTCGCTTCGATTGGGATACTGACCACCGCGATGAGCGCCAAAGGCGCGTCGGCCGCCGCGCCACGCGTAGCCGACACATCGGGCGGCGTCGTACCCGATGCGCCGGCCGGCGCCGCGAGCGCGGAGCAAGCGCTGCGCATCTATCTCGAGCGCATCGTCGAGATCGACCGCAAGGGGCCGCAATTACGCAGCATCATCGAACTGAATCCGGACGCGCCGCACATCGCGAAAGCGCTCGATGCCGAACGCAAGGCCGGCAAGGTTCGCGGCCCGCTGCACGGCGTTGCGATCGCGCTCAAGGACAACATCGCGACCGGCGACCGCATGTCGACCACCGCGGGCTCACTCGCGCTCGACGGTGTGCGGGCCACGCGCGACGCGTACCTCGTCGGCCGTTTGCGCGATGCGGGAGCGGTGATTATCGGCAAGACCAATTTGAGCGAGTGGGCGAATTTCCGCTCGACGCGTTCGTCGAGCGGCTGGAGCGGGCGCGGGGGCCTCACGCGCAATCCGTATGCGCTTGATCGATCGACGAGCGGATCGAGTTCGGGCTCCGCTGCTGCCGTTGCGGCGAATCTGGTTGCGATGGCGGTCGGTACGGAAACAGATGGGTCGATCGTGTCGCCTGCTTCGATACACGGCTTGGTGGGGCTCAAGCCGACGGTCGGGCGTATCAGCCG
>DATGHJ010000400.1:0-3752 GCA_035308085.1 Trinickia sp.
CCGCGCAGGCCGACGAGGCGCGCACGCTCGCCGTCGCGGCGCAGGGCGTGGCGCCGACGGGCGGCGCGCTGAAGGGCGCGCTTGCCGCGTCGCTGACCGACCACGGGCTGAATGCGACGCAAGTCGAAATGGCCGGCAACGCCGTCCAGATCCAATTGAAGAACGCGTCGTTCCCGACCTGGACGATGTGGCTCGACGACGTGCGCAAGCAATACAAAGTGCAGGTGGCCGAAGCGCACATCACGGCGCTCAAGGCCGACGGCCAGGTGGACCTGAGCGCGTCGCTGGCGCCGGCGGCCGGTTCCGGCTCACCCCGATGACCGCCCGCCGATAAGGATCGCCGATGAAGTTATGGATGTGGCGTCTGCGGGTTTTCGCGCCCTGGCTGGCGATCGCCGTCGTGTCGTGCGGAATCACGCTGGTCGTGATGCTGCCCGCGGCGTGGATCACGCCGCAGTTCGCGAAGCAGACGCAAGGCCACGTGAATTTGATTGAGCCGTCCGGTTCGCTCTGGCACGGCTCGGCCGCGCTGATGCTCGCGGCCGGCTCTGATTCGGGCACGGCTACGCTGTTGCCGGGGCGCATCGAATGGCACACGGCGTTTTGGTCGTTGTTGACGGGCCGTTTGCAGATGCGCATGAAGCAGTCGGACGCGATGCCGGACCCGGTGACATTCGAGGCGACAGCCAACGGCGCGGGGCTTTCGGGCGGTAGTCTCGCCGTGCCGGCAGCGCTCTTGGCCGGACTCGGCGCGCCGTTCAACACGCTCGACCTGCAAGGCGACGTGAACTTGACCTGGTCCGAATGGCGGGTTCTCGGGCACAAGCCATTCGGTCAACTGATCGTGACGCTCACCGACATGTCATCGCGCGTTTCGCGCGTGAAGCCCCTCGGGTCCTACCGGATGGTGTTTCAGGCCGAAGGGGCGTCGTCGACGCTCGATCTGTCGACGCTCAAAGGCCCGTTGCTATTGCAGGGCCATGGCACGATGGCGGGCGGGATGACGCAGTTTCAGGGTGAGGCGAGCGCCGAGCCCGATCAGCGCGACAATCTCGCGGGCCTGCTCAATCTGCTCGGACGGCCGACGGGCACGGGTGCCGTCGCGCTCACTTTTGTGCACTAGGGCCGCGAGCTGGCTTACCCATCAAGCAAAATGGCCGTCGCTATGTGACGGCCATTTTCTTTTACTCGGGTCCTGTTTCTACTTCTGCGCGACCGGCACCGGCGCGGCCACGTCGCCCGTTTCGCGATCCATCTGCGCCGTATCCCAGCCGCCGCCGAGCGCCTTCACGAGTCCCACCGACGACACCATCCGCTGGCCTCTCAACGTGACAAGCTTTTGCTCGGCCGCAAAGGCGGTCGTCTGCGCGGTCAGGACGCTCACATAAGCGACCGTGCCCGCTTTGTACTCATTGGTCGTGATCGCAAGCGCCTGTTGCGCCGAGTCGACTGCCTGCTTTTGCACGACGACCTCGTTCGCGAGAATGCGCTGCGACGCGAGGTTGTCCTCGACGTCCTGAAACGCGGCGAGCACCGTCTGCCGGTAGACGGCGACTTGCTGATCGTAGGCGGCGCGGGCAGCTTCGGTCTGCGCACTGCGCAAGCCGGCGTCGAAGAGCGTCGCGGCGAGCTGCGGCCCGACGGTCCAGAAGCGCGACGGCAGCGTCAGCAATTGCGACCAAGCGGAGCTTTCGAGGCCGCCTTGCGCGGAGAGCGTCAGCGTCGGGAAGAACGCCGCGATCGCGACGCCGATCTGCTCGTTCGCCTCGGCGGCCTTGCGCTCGGCCGATGCGACGTCTGGCCGGCGCTCGAGCAGCGCTGATGGGAGCTGTATCGGCACGTCGGGCGGCACGACGGTGAGCGGCGAGGGCGGAATCGAGAACGTCGACGCCGGCTCGCCGACCAACACCGCGATCGCGTGCTCGTCCTGCGCGCGCGCGACGCCATTGTCGATCGCGGCGGCCTGCGCCGATTGGAGCTGCGTTTGCGCGGTGATCACGTCCGAGCGCGCGGCCACGCCGACCGCGTACTGATTTTGCGTGAGCTTCAGCGCTTGTGCGTAGGAGGCGACGGTGTCGTCAAGGAGCTTCTGCTGCGAATCGAGCGCGCGCAGCGAGAAGTAGGTTTGCGCGAGCGTCGCCTGAGCGGATAGACGCGCGTTCGCGAGATCGGCGGCGGCGCTTTGCTGCCCGGCCTTCTGCGCGCCGACTTGACGGCTTACCTTGCCCCACAGGTCCGGCTCCCACGAGGCATCGAGCGCGACGCTGTAGTTGTTGGTGATCGTCGATGACGAGTTGCCGCTGCCGACCTGCGTGCTGCCCTGGAATCTCGACGGCTGGCCGGAGCGCGAGCCGCTCGCCGCGAGCCCGACGGTCGGGAAGTACGCCGCGCGCGCCTCGGTGACGAGCGCGCGCGCCTGGCGGTAAGCCGCCGCGTATTGCGCGACGGTCTGGTTGGCGGTGTTGAGCTTGTCGATCAGCGCGTCCAGTTGCGGATCGTCATAGATCTTCCACCAGTCGCCGCGATCGGCCTGATCGGACGGCTGCGCGGCCTTCCAGCCATCAGGCGTTTCTTTGTACGACGCCGGCACGGCCGCCGCCGGACGCTGATAGTTCGGACCGACGGCGCAGCCCGCGAACGCGGCCGCCGCTGCCGCCGCGACGGCGAGGGTCAAGATACGCGGGATGCCCGCGCGCGAGTGCGGGATTCGATGACGCTGCATGCAATGGATTCCTGTCGATTCGGCCGTCGCCCGATATGCGCTTGACGAGTGCGCGGATGAGCAACGATGGCTGCCGCCGGGCTTGCCGGCGCCCGCGCGCTTAACGCGGCTGGGGCGGCAACGGACGGCGAAGCCCGAATGGTAACTTACGAGACGCGCGGCGCCGCGCGTTCGGAGGTAAGCGAAAGCTAGAGGGTAATGTGCCTGCCCTGCGCGGTGTGTTACGGATCGGTTACGGGCCGGCGAGGCGGGTTACGAGGCGTTACGACCGAAGCGGGGCTTGGGTGAAGGACGCGCTAGCGTCGAGGCGCGGCTGGCGGGCCTTGGCTTGGCCTTGTTGATGGCGCCGATGATCGACCCACGCAACGAGCGCAACCAGGACCGAACCGCCCGGCAGCACGAACATCGCCGCGAAGAACGCGAGCTTCCACCAGCGATGCGGGCCTTGGAAGGCGTGGAGTGCCGAATCGTGGAGGTGGCGGCCAAGGCCGTTCAGGGCGTTCTTCAAGTACTGCATGGGAAATCCTTATGTGCAGCGCCGCGCGATTCCGCGCGGTGAGGCGGTTAGAACATTGTCCCTACGATGCTGTGTCGCGTAACTGGTTGCATAGAATAATATTGACTATGCAAGTAAATCTCAAGATACTTCGCACACTGCACCTCTGAAGTGTTGCTAATCGGCACGCCGGACAATGGTTTTACTGTCTAGGCAGGTAAACTTCTCGCCGTCTTCCTGGCCGCCGGTTTATGAGTCCCATGAGTGACGACCTTTACGATCCCGACGAGATCCAGCTCGAATCGAGTCTCGGCTACTACCTGACCAAAGCGCGCAACGTGCTCATGGACCGGATGGACCGCGCGCTCGAGCCGCTCGACCTGACATCGCAGCAGGTCGGCGTCGTGCTGCTGCTTGCGAACGGGCGGGCGCAGACCTCGCAGGAGCTCTCTCGCGCGCTGTCGTATGACAGTGGGTCGATGACGCGCATGCTCGATCGCCTCGAGAAGAAGGGGCTGATCGTGCGTAACCGGA